>CAUJKL010000109.1 GCA_963204995.1 Planctomycetota bacterium
GGTGGCTGGGGCTGAGTCCGCGAAGCCCCGGCTTACCATGAACTCCAATCAGCCGTGGCGTCGAAGACTCCGCCACAGCCACCCGCCCACAGCCACCCGCCACTCGCCCGGCAAAGTCGAACCACTAATAGACACTGACGAACACTAATCGGAAGAAGCAATCTGCGGGCAAACTCTCGTGTGATTTCAAACGCGCACTGGCGGCTTCCACTCATCGGTTCTATTAGTGTTAGTTAGTGTCCATTAGTGGTGCCGCCGCCCCTACTCACGTCGCAATGCAGGTTTATCGTCACGAGATACACGAGTGGTTTCGGCTGGTGCCGTCGTTGACTCCGCGGCCGCTTTACTGACGGTGCGTTGCGCGGGAAGCAACTCTTCCGTAAAGCGGGCGAGGTACTTCATCATGCTGTCCGCGCCATTGAAGCCGACGACCGTCTCATCCCAATTCATTTCCTTCGAGATGACGCGACCGGCATCCACGTCGAACTTGATCGTGCCGTCCGTTAATTGCTGAACGAGTTGCGATTCGATTCGCGGGTCGTCGACCGGCGTGAGAACTTCCGTCTTGACGGAGATGGTGGCAACTCCTGTTTGCACTTTTTCGAGCTGATAGTTCTTGCGGATCTTGATCTTCTTCACACGGCCATCGGGCAGACGAGTATGCAATTCCGAAGGCTCGTACCAACGAGAGCCGGCTTTCACAGGCTTCTCGGGCAGCAACATGACGATTCCCCCGACACCAAACGATTCGTTGGCTTCGCTTCCCTCGCGCGCGACGATATCGCCTTTCGGGCTGATCGTGACAGTCGCCAAAGGGATGCCAACTGTTTTGGCGACTTGCTGATACTCAGCGGGAATCTCGGTGTCGGTTTCGCTGTTGTAGCGAACTTCGGGACGATCGGAGAGTTGCTGCCACATGTTGACGTTCGTCACCGAATGCGAAAACGTAAAGTTACCTTTGGCATCGACGTCGCTCACTTGCCATGCTTTTGTCGAAACGCTGCGCGATTTTGAGGTCTGCGTGTTGCCTTGAATTTTTGTCTCGGTCGTGCCGAGATGGACAACCTTCCACTCAACTTGTTCGCCCTTGGCGAATTGGTAGCGGAGCAGGTAAGTCGCGGCCTCTTCTTCAGCCAGCGACAACGGGACAAAGAAGACGGCTAAGAGGCCGGCGAGCAGTGTGTTCTTCATGATTTGCATCCTTGCACGGGTAACAATGACCAAATCCGAATGACCAATGTCCAAAATTGGAGCGATTGGTCATTGGTCATTTGGGTTTGGTTATTATTGGTTGTTCATTCTTTTTTGCAGGTCGCCGCCCCAGCCGAGTTTCTCGCGGAGCGTTCGATAGTAGTTCCGTCCATGAACTTCAACTAGCTGAAAGGTCGGTTCGGCTCGCGTCACTCGCACTCGATCCTCCGCCGTCAAGTTACACAGGGTCCGGCCGTCGACGACCACCGAAGTGGTTTCATTGGGTTGCCGAACCACTGCTTCATAAATTTGCTCGGCAGAATCAACGACCGGGCGAACAGTCAATGTGTGCGGACTAATTGGCAAGATGACAAACGCCTGTAAGCTCTTTCTCAGGATGGGGCCGCCGGCCGACAGATTGTGCGCCGTCGAGCCGACGGGGGTGCTGATAATCAAGCCGTCGCAACTATAAGTCGTTGCCAATTCTGCGTCAACGTAAAGATCGACGTTCAGCATGGAAAAGGGCGGGCCCGCGAGAATCGCCATCTCGTTCAGTCCCAACTCGTCGTGCAAGATGTTGCCGCCGCGAAGAACCTGGCAAGAAAGCATCAGATGTTGCACGACTCGGCATTTGCCAGCACAGATATCCGCAAAGACGGCTAAGAAATCGTTCGGCAACAGATCCGCAAGAAAGCCAAGCTTCCCTAAATTGACGCCAACGACCGGAATCTGGCGAGCTCCCATCTGATTGGCAGCTCGCAAGATCGAACCGTCACCACCGAGGACGACAGCAATGTCAGCATCGATGGCTGACAGGTCTTGCGAGAACTCGAGATCGAAGCCGACGATCTCCGCATGGTGTTCAATGACGGGCCGCAGTCGTTCCGCTTCTTGCGCCACGGCTTCGCGTCCGCCGAAACCCAGCAGCAAGACTCGTGGGCGACGCTTCTCGCCGGAGATCCATGCAGGTTGCTCGGCGGCTCGGTCGGAAGAGGCCATGCTATTGGACCGTTTCGCTTTCCGGTTGTCGGACGTTGCTCCCGCAGAGTTCACGGCAGGCGTTGGCAATGCCATCGACGTCCAGGCCGAGATCGGCGAGCAATTCCTCGCGGGTGCCGTGTTCGGTGAATTGATCGGGGATGCCTAAACGGCGGACTCGCGTTGCATCGAACCCAGCTTCATTGATCGCTTCGAGGACGGCGCTGCCGAACCCGCCCATCAATTGGCCCTCTTCCACCGTCACGAGGAATTTGGAATCCGCCAGCAAGCGTTCGATTGTCTCCATGTCCAACGGCTTCGCAAACCGAGCATTGACGACTCCGACATCGAGGCCTTGCTCACGGAGCTGCTGTGCGGCTGTCAGGCAGTTGGTCAAAAGCGAACCAAAGCATAGTATCGAGACGTCATCGCCTTCGCTCAGCACTTCTGCTTTTCCAAGTTCCACTTCGGTACGATCGCCTTCAATTCGCTCGGCGGTCGTCTTCGGATATCGGATCGAAGTGGGGCCATCGTGCCTGATGGCAAAGTCAAGCATCGCGGGCAGGTCATAAGCATCGCCGGGAGCCATGACGACCATGTTCGGGAAGATCCGCATGTACCCGATGTCGAAGACGCCGTGATGCGTTGGGCCATCCGGGCCGGTGAGGCCCGCACGATCAAGCAGGAAGGTGACGGGCAGGTTTTGCAGAACGACTTCCTGGAAGATCTGGTCAAAGCTTCGTTGCAGGAAAGTGCTGTAGATGTCGACAATCGGCCTGACGCCTGCCTTGGCTTGCCCAGCCGCGAACGCCACCGCATGCGACTCGCAAATGCCGGTATCAAAAAAACGATCCGGGAACTCGTCGCGAATCACCTCTAGCTTATTACCCTGACACATCGCGGCGGTCATCACCGTGACTCGCGGGTCGCGCAGCATCTGGTCGCGGATCGCTTCACTGGCATAGTTCGTGAACGCCTTACCGCCGCTCTTGCCCTTCGTGACTGCCTGACCATTCTCGCGTTGAAACACGGGCGGTGTGTGGAAGAAGACAGGATCCTCGGCCGCCGGCTGGAACCCGTGTCCCTTCTCGGTCACGACGTGTAACAGGATCGGCCCCTCGAGCGTCTTCACCATTTGCAGATATTTACGCAGGATCGGGATATTGTGCCCGTCGATCGGGCCGAGGTAACGGAAGCCGAGTTCCTCGAACATCATGCCACCGTGCAACCCCGCTTTCACGCCTTCCTTGAGCTGTGCCAAGAACCGCTCGGCGGGATCGCCGAAGACAGGAACTCGGTTCAAGAGATTAACGACCTCGGTCTTCAAGCCCGTATAAAACGCGTTGGTTCGCAGCCGATCGAGATAGCTGGCCATGCCACCGACTCGCGGGCAAATCGACATCTTGTTGTCGTTCAAGATGACGAGCAGGTTCTTCTTCAAACCGCCCGCATTGTTCATAGCCTCGTGGACGATACCAGACGGAAATGCGCCGTCACCGATGACCGCCACGGCGTGCCGATCGCTCTGGCCCATCAAGTCATCGCCGCTGCGCAGGCCCAACATGGTCGAAACGCTGCTGCCCGCGTGGCCAGTCATGAACAAGTCGTATTCGCTTTCGGCGGGGTTGGGATATCCCATCAGCCCGCCTTTGACTCGAATCGTACTGAACTCGTTGTAGCGTCCGGTGATCAGTTTATGCGGGTAAATCTGGTGCCCGGTGTCCCAGATCAAACGATCGCGACGAAAGTCGAACACGCTGTGCAACGCCAAGCATAACTCGACGACGCCTAAATTCGACGCGAAGTGAGCGCTGCGATCGCTCAACAAATTACACAAGACCTCGCGGATCTCGACGCCCAATTCCTGGAGTTGGCTGACGGACATGCTGTGCAGTTCCGCCGCCGATTCAAGTTGAGAGAGTCGCTTGTGCATTGTCTACTGATTCCTTTCTACGACATAACGAGCGAGTGCTTCCAGCTGACTCGCATTGGGTCCAAAAATCGCCAGTGCGGCGCAGGCTTCCTCAATCAACGCGCAGGCTCGACGAGTGCTCTCGTCGACGCCTAGTAGCGCCGGAAACGTCAACTTGCCGCGATCTGAATCTTTTCCTGTCCGTTTACCCATCGCCGACTCGTCACCGCTCACGTCCAGCAAGTCGTCGGCAATTTGAAACGCCAATCCAAGCTTAGCACCGTACGTATTTAATGCCGCCAGCTGTCCAACGTCAGCTCCGGCAATTAACGCACCGAGCCGTAAAGACACAAGAAACATGGCCCCGGTCTTACGACGATGGATGCGTTCCAACTGTTCAAGTCCGGCGTCTTGAAACTCAGCCGCGAGGTCATCGACTTGCCCGCCAACCATGCCGGACGCTCCGGCGGCTCTGGCCAACTCGACGCAACAGGCTGCCGCGATCGCAGGGTCACGAACATCGCGGGCGAGGATTTCGAACGCATTAGTGAGCAACGCATCACCCGCCAAAATACCCATCGCTTCACCGAATTTGGCGTGGCAGGTCGGGCGTCCGCGTCGTAAGTCATCGTCGTCCATCGCGGGCAGGTCGTCATGGATCAGGGAGTAGGTGTGGACCATTTCGACGGCACACGCGGCGGGCATCGCCGCTTCACGATCCGAACCGCAGGCTTCCGCAGCCATTAACACCAACAGGGGACGAAGTCGCTTGCAGGGAGCCAACAAGCTGTGCTGAATCGCGGCTCGCAACTTCGCCGGACAATCGGCATCAAACTCCGTATAGCGTTCCAGTGCTGCATCGATCTCGACGCGTGTGTCGGTGGCGTAAGCGGAGAAGGGCAGGGCAGGGGTTGGGACCATGAAGCGTGGAGCGTGAGATGTGCAAAGGTCGGGCGAAATGTTGGATACCGAGTCTATCTACTGACCAGCAAAGCAGTTCCTATTCTAGAACAGGCCCCGCTGTGTGTCCACGTCGCCCGTTTCGTCGTCATCCGGCAGGCTGGCGGTGCGTGTCGAGCGGCGACTGCTACGGCTCTTCGTCTTTTGCTCAGTGGCCAGGTCTTCGTCGCCAAAAGGCTCGGTTTTGGCATTGCCAGCTTCATCGACGGCGGTCAACAGCTCGATCTTTCGCTCGGCGGCCGCCAGAGCCCGGTGACAATGCTTCAGGTGTCGAACGCCTTCTTCGTACTGGGCCAGCGATTCAGAAAGGCCCAGCTGGCCGTCTTCAAGCTGCCGGACGACTTGTTCGAGCTTCTCCAGCGATTCTTCGAAAGACGTTGGCTCCTCGGTGCTTGTTTTATTCGCCACAGCTGTATTTCCGGTTAAGAGGATTCGAAAGAGTTAAATGTCGGTCTCGATGGTTTCAACCCGACTCGTCAGCGTCCCGCGCGCCAATCGAGTCGTGATTAGCTCGCCTGTCGATACACTGCCTGGATCGGTCAGGAGTCGGCCGTCACTGGTGTGTTGGGTGACGCTGTATCCGCGACCAAGTACGGCCAGCGGACTGAGCGATTCCAGACGCTCGGCCATGTGAGCAATCCGCTCCCGAGCTTTCGACTGGTTCGTCAAGATCGCGCGATTCGCTCGCAGTTCCAATTCGTCCACTCGGCGAGCCAGTTCTCGAATGCGATCCGTGGGATGCCGCATCACACGACTACTGGCCAAGGCGTTCAAGCGTACGCGAGCTGATTGTGCGCGGCTCCTCAACAGCGCGACAAGCCGCTGCTGATAGGTCTTCAGCAAGGATTGCAAGTCGTCGCTCGATGGCACCACCAACTCGGCGGCCTCGCTGGGCGTCAACGCCCGCACGTCTGCCACTAGGTCTGACAGCGTCACGTCAATCTCATGGCCGACCGCCGAAACAACAGGTATCTCGGAAGCAAAGATCGCCCGCACCACCAGCTCGTCGTTGAAACACCACAAGTCTTCGACGCTGCCACCACCGCGTCCGACAACGATCACATCTGGCGCAGGTTTGACACGATTCGCGGCGGCGATGGCTCTTGCGATCTCGCCAGCTGCTCCTTCGCCTTGCACGCGAGTCGGCACGACGACAACATCGGTGCCACGCCAGCGCCGGCGGATCACTTCCAAAAAGTCGCGAATTGCCGCCCCCGTGGGGCTCGTTACAAAGGCGATTCGTCGTGGGAACTTGGGCAACGGCTTCTTGTGTTGTGGGTCGAACAACCCTTCCGCAGCCAATCGCTGCTGAAGCTGTCGCAACGCCAACAATAACGACCCGACACCGCGTGGTTCAACTTCACGCACCACCAGCTGATAACTACCGCGGGGCGGATAAACATCTAGGTTCCCGGCACAGATGACCTGCGCTCCGTCCTCTAATTGGAACGGCAGTCGGCTGGCTGTATTTCGCCAGATCACGCCACGAATCTGTGCGTCGGCATCTTTCAAGGTAAAGTAAACATGGCCCGAGCGAGGCTTTGACACGTCCGACAATTCGCCCGATACCCAAACTGTGGGAAAGGTTCCTTCGAGTACGTCTTTGATCAACGACGTAAGCTGTGCCACCGTAAGTACATGGGGCTCGCGTTTTGAATCGGCGGAGGCGGTCATAAGGGAAGGGGATATCTGAGAACTGCGATAGGCCAAGGTCAGAAGTCAGCGATTTTAGATCGTCGCTCGTGTTTCCACCACCGCCACTTGGCGGTGCTTCGCTAGAAATGCAATCAATCGCTGTGCGCGGCTGCCGCGTTGTGTATCCTGTTAGACTCCCGTTCGATACCTTCGCAGTCTCGGCAGCAAACTTTGGTGAAACAACTAAGAGGCGACGCACTCATGACCCAAGAGTTACGCACACGGATTTTCTCGGAACTCGACGCACTCGTGCTGATCGATCCGCATACGCACATCGACGCCCTCAATCCGGCCTCCCGCACGCTGGCCGATATTTTGGGATATCACTACTACACGGAACTGGCCCACTCGGCGGGAATGCCGAAGGAGCAGATCGAGGATCCTGAAATCTCGCCCAAGGAGAAATGCCGCCGACTTATTGAGAATCTGGGGCCGCTCGACAATACCATCCAATACAGCTGGTTCATCGAAATGGCCCAGAAGTTCTTCGGTTTCGAAGGAGATCGAGTCGACGCGGAAAATTGGGAAGCACTGTACGATGTCGCCGAAGAGAAGATGTCGTCGGCAGAATGGGCCAGTCAAGTGCTTGAAATCAGCAAGCTCGAGGCAGTCTTCCTCACCAACAACTTTGACGATCCGCTTGAAGGTTTCGACACGAGCAAATATGTCCCCTGCCTCCGCACCGACGATCTCGTCTTTCATCTAACGCGGCGCGAGGTACAAGACCGCTTACAGCACGTTGCTGGTGCCGCCGTGACCGATGTGCCATCGTTGCGAGCCGCCATCGGCGGACTGTTCGAGCATTTTAAGTCCAAGAATGCGCGGGCATGTGCGATCTCGTTGCCACCCGATTTCGCTCCGGCGCGTGTTTCAGAAGGCCGCGCGGCAACCGCGATTGACGCTGTCTTAAGGAAGAAACTCGAAGCCAGCGAAGCCGATCAACGGGCCGCATCGAACTATATCTTCTGGACGCTCGCAGAATTCTGTGCGGAAGTTGGGCTGCCGTTCGACTTGATGATCGGCGTCAACCGAGGCGTCTACAAGGACGGTGTCTTTCAAGGCCAAGACTTGTACGACAGTCGTGTTTCGATGATCCAATACAAGGAGCTGTTTAACGCGTTCCCGCGGGTCACGTTTCCGATCTCGGTACTGGCCAGTGTCACCAATCAGGAACTAACCAGTTACGCCTGGATCTTCCCCAACGTTGTGACCAACGGTCACTGGTGGTACTCGAATACCCCGACATTCATCGAGCACGATGCCGCCGCGCGCCTGGAGGCCGTGCCGCGCACCAAGCAAATCGGCTACTACAGCGACATGTACAAGTTGGAGTTCGCGTTGCCAAAATTCGCCATGTACAAACGAATCCTGGCAAAAATCCTGGCCGAACGATTTGTGATCGATCGTGGATGGACCGAAGCGCAAGCCATCGACTTGGGGAAACAAGTCCTGCGCGGCAATGTCGAGACCGTGTTCGGCTATAAGTGAACTTGTCCAATCGCTGTTCGATCTGGCAAACGCGGCAGCAGCGGCAGATAAGTTCGGCGGCGAATACAACGTCCAGCACCGCCGCCGCAACACGGTCGACCCAGCCAGCTGCTGGTGCATTACGACCATCCAGCGACTGTCTTCGATGCTCAAGGGCGAGGAAAAATACGACGAAGCCAACGAGGAGGGCTCGCTGTTCGAATTGGGACCGTTCGTCGTCCCGCCTTCAGGCGGCTACAATGCCGAAGAGTCGATACGGCGTTCCAAACGCGAAATGGCACTGTTGGAACGACGATGTACAACGCGGCGGCATCGGGAGCGTTGTTGCAAGGCGGAGCAAATGGGCTGACCGAGTCCGACGACTTTGATGCTTTCTACTACTACGGCCCGGACGACTCATACTACCGGAATAGAGGATCTCGCCTCGCGCGTTCCCACGATTCAGGGCATGGTAGATCGAACCAGCTTTATCAGCTCGCTTCTGCTGAGGCATCGACTAGGTCGCATTTACAGGTGGTTTGTAGGGCCGGCTTCGTGTGCCAGCGCGGAGGAAAAATCATGCTGCGAGAACTTCGTGAGTAGGGAACACATGTTGCTAGCGATGGCTGCATGCCGTCATGCAGAGCACGACCTACTTGACTGCGGAATTCTCGCAGACGATCGGTATGAGAAACTGCTGTTCGGCCTCGGCGGGTGGAGAGTCGAAGCCGAGCCTGTCGGAGAAACCGAACAGGTCCCGCTTCGCCCCATGCTCTATTTCTTTTGCCGCCGCCGCGGTGGCCTGAGTCGAGAAGACATCGAAGACGCCGTGCAGACAGTTGGCGTGTATTCGTGTACGGGATTCGACAGGAAGATGTTGCGACAGGAAGATTTCCTACTCGGTCTCTGGTAATTTTCCGGCCGTTAAATCTTCCTGCCGTTCCCGATCGTGGAGAAGGGCGAGTTGGCACCGTTCGTGAAATAGATGTTCGCTTCGAGGTGAGCCGTTCGGATCTAGCCGCCGGTCTAACCTTGCTGGATATTGCTCTTCGCGACGCCTTGGCCAGAGGCTGGGTAGCGACCCAGCCTTAGAACTCCTGATCCGGCGGAAAATACCGTGAACCATAATTCGTGGTCGCCTTGAATTCGTGGGGTCAAACCGGCTGACCCCACGAATTCAAGACGACCACGAATTGGATTTTGGTATCACCTTATTCTCCCGCTGCCTCGTCGAGAATCCGCTGACTCCCAGAGTTCTCGGCTCCTGGATCAGGAGTTCTGAGCCTATAACGACTACGACTTGTCGTTGTGAGAACACCGTTGGCCGACGCGGTTCGGGACGTCGAGAGCAGTTGTGACGCACTAACGCGCTCCTGTTAAGGCTTGCGGGTTATGCCGATGCTACGGCGTTCGCTATTCGGAGTGGCTCTACTGTTCTGACTTTGTCGAGTATTCCGGTATCGACAATTGCATGGATCGTGCTTTGTACTCCTATCCTGAGACTTCTAATGAGAATAGCAATTCTGCTAGCAGTAGCGGTGGTAACAACATCTCTTGTAACTGTCTCGAATGCCCAATGGTACGGCAGCTTCGACGCAATGGCGGTCACCAGAAACTTGCCATCCAGTCCTGTCTTCCAGAGAAACCAAGTCGACGTGATCATTCCTCCGGCAATAAAGGGTGACCCCGCCACCACTGAAACGCGAGTTGGGTCTGAAACAGTTCTGAGCGCTAATAACCCGCTCTTGATTTCATCACCGGGGGACGACTAACGGTGGGCAACCGATCGGGCGTGATTGGTATCGAGGGTTCGTACATGCTCACAGACGATTGGACGGAGAGTGCTTTCGCATTTGATCCAGGTGGGCTCGCATCTCCTTTTACGCCAGTAGGCGAACTGGTGAACGCGACGTTTGATAACAACTCGACCGCGATGATCACTTATTCAACGAGAATGCAGGCGGCGGAAGTGAATCTGGCACACCGAGCATATAGCGGATGGAATGGCGAAGCGTCCGTCTTGTATGGAGTCAAGAGTGTCTGGATTGACGAGTCCATGCGCTACATGTCCACCAACGCCATGATGAGCAACGACGAGAAAGTCAACGTCGACAACTGGCTGATTGGTCCGCAACTTGGCATTCTGATTGAAGCTCCGTTCCCTGGCGGGATGCTGGACCTCACCTTTAAGGTTGCGGTGACGAATCACTCGGTTGATAAGACAGTGGTGTCAACAGGCATGACAACATTGAATTTGAGTGGGAGCGATAGCGGAGCCGCTTTAGTTAGTGACATTGGAATCAATGGCTCGTTCTTCATCACTGAAAACCTGTTGTTCAGATTGGGGTATCACGTCCTGTCACTCTCTGATGTGGCTCTTGCGACGGACAATCTAGAGAATCTCGCTTTCCCACCTCCGATCGTGAGTTTTGGGAAGGATCGTGGGTTGATCTACCAATCACTCTATCTCGGATTGACGCTCAGGCATTGAGTTATGCTTCACCAGCAGCAAGTGTGGCGTCCGCCCGTGGCGACTAACTGGCTGTCTAGCGCATTTGCCTGCCCCGTCGTCGGTTTTATCTGAGGCGAGAAACACCTCTCGGCCCGCGATGTCGATTGTGAGCGGATAAAAACGGGAGCGGATAAAACGAGAGACGGATCGGCATTCGGTGCGGTCCCGGTCCCCACTGGCCCGCGCCACTGCGGCCAATCGTCCGCTCGCAATGCCGCAGGCAGCAGCATCGGTAGGACCATCGCGACGGCGAAAAATGTCTTGGGAGAGTGGTTCATTTGCTCTTCCGCACACTTTCGTTCATTACAACCGCACCATAATCTGTGATTTGCAATCGTCTTTCCTGCCAACTGCCGCATTGTACCTGTAATTCACGGCTTGTAATCGTATTTCTTGAGTGGGAAGTTGATGGGAGACCGAACAGGGATTGTTGTAATCATGTTTCTGCGTGAACCCAACATCGTAACCGTAAATCCTGTCATGTAATCATTTTTCCGGGGATGTTGCTCATGATTGAGATCGGACAGGCCAAATCCGCCTCCACAACGAGACCGCTCGGTGGTATGCCTACATCGACCTGACGGCACAAGCAGAGGCATTGTCGCGATTCATCGAGTATACGATCGACACGGAGTTGGTCGAGGAACTCTCGTTTCTGGCCAGGTATGACAAGACCAAGAAGTCCATTCAAGGCATCGTTGACATGCCGGATCGACAGATCGATTTGATGATCCGGTTTTGTCTGCAGAACGAGGGGCGACTCTCGTCTCGCAAACGAGAGAGCCACTACAAGTCCTTATCGGACGACGAAGTCACGCGCAGCGAGCAAGCGATTCAAGCGGCGAACGACTAGCTAGTCCTGTGCCGCGAGACTGCCGACCTGTTCCAAATAGCCCAGCAGCTCGAAGATTTCGTCCTTGGTGAATCGATCGAGCAGCGCTTTGGGCATCAGGGATTTGGACGACTTCTCGATCTCGTCGATGTCGTCTCGTTTGATGACGGTGGGCTGTGGGGCTTCTGGATTGACGATCATCGAGATCGTGTCCTTGTCCTCCGAAGCGACAATTCCGGTGACGATCTTGCCATCGACGGTGAGGACAATTTGCATCGCGAACTTTGGGTCGATCTTGTGCGAAGGGTCGATGATCTCGCGAAGTACACCGAGCGAATCTCGCTTCCAACGCTGGAACACATCCGTCAACTCGGGACCAACCGCTCCGCCTTGTCCCGCAACTTTATGGCATTGAGCACAGGTTGCTTCCTTGAAGATGCGCGCACCGATCTCGGGGCTGCGACCGCGTAGGTTCGCTGCCACATCGCCCGACAGATCTTCAAACGTCCAGTTCTGAACGAAGGAACGATTATTGCCGGTCGGATCGGTGGGTTCTTTCGGATCTTTGAGCCACACATCCAGATCCTCGACCACGATCATCACACCATACATCCGCATCCAATGGCGAGGAAAGGTGCAAACGTAAGGGTACTCGCCCGGTTCGGTCGGTGCCGTAAACGTCAATCTCACTTGCTGATGAGGCTGAACCATGTCGGTGAAATGCAAGACTTTGTCGGATTTAGGGACGTAGGGAGTCCCGCCCGGATTTTGCGTCAGCAACGCTCCCGCGATGGCGACTTCTTGCAACGCCCCGGGTGTCGTGATCACAAAATTGTGGGGCATTAAGTCTTCGTTGTTCAAAACGACTTGGACGGGGCGACCGGCTTCCACGGCGAAGAACCGTGTGTCGTAACGCATTTCCTCTTCGACGGTCTTGATACGCACGACTCGAACCGTCACCGCGCGGAGCCGATCGCGATACGAGCGAGCTTCCTTCGTGGGCACGAGCGCGATCAGTTGGTCGGCCAGTTGCATTGCATCGACGAATTCGTCGGTTGTGCGTTGGTCGGCGGGTGTTTTTTCTGCATGCTCTACCAAGACATCAACCAATTGCTTTGCCGTCGCCGCATCGCGTTTGTCCGTCGGAATGCGGAGCAGCGTGCGAACAGCGGGCGTTCGATAGGCGTCTTCCGCAACGAATGGTGCCACCACTTGGAAGTTCGCTTCGACATTCGACGGCACGGAAGCCAAGGCGACGATCGCAGCCTTGCGTACATTGGCCGGAGTTGCCTCGCTGAGCAAACTCACGACCGATTCACGCAGGCTGCCACGCATTTTCGCCGCCGGCACCAACGGCACGGCTGCGAGATAATCCAACGTTGCATTCGAGTCTTGACTAGCGGCCTGCCAGGCCAGATCCGCTTTGCCAGCGGCGATCAACCCGGCATAACCCGTCGATCGCAGTACACGGTTCGCCGATCGCGTCGCGGCCTGGAACTCACTCGCCTTCGCCACTAAGGCCTCGGTCGGTTGATGGAGCAGCATGGCGGCAAGTTGCCGGCCGACGCGTTGCTGTTCCTTATCGTCGTCTTTAGTTTCCTGTAGCGTGGCCAGCAATTCGGTGACGGCATCGGACTTGTTGATCGTCACCAATCCCAGCAATGCTTCTTCGCGGTCTTGTTGAGCCATGCCGGCTCGAATCAAGATCGCAGTGTAGACCGGAGCATACTTGACATCGTCCGTCGCTCGCTCGACCGCCAACAACCGTTCGTTGGTCAAGCGATCCAATTGATACCAGATCACTCGAGGGCTCTTGTCCAAAAAGATACGCGGTGGCGGTTCTGTCGGCTTGTCGCCGTGGTCGCCGTGATCGTGCTGGTGGTCTTGAGCGGTGCCGCTCGCTAGGCAAACGAACACCGCCAAGAGGCTAAATGGAAAGGTAGAAACTCGACTCATCGTTGCTCTTCTTGTCCGTCTTCGCTGGGAGGGGAACATGTACGTCAGCCTTTCTAGGCTGACCTGTCAGGCTGGAAAGCCTGACCTACTGAACTGTCAGGCTGGAAAGCCTGACGTACCTTACTGCGCATCCAAGGCTCGCATGGTTTCGTCAAGCGTATACTCGACGTACGTGTCCGTTTCGTAGTTCAAAGCATCGAGCGCGGCTTCCTGAACTTCTTCAGCTGGGAAGAAGCTGCATGCACGGAGTGCTTCGACGCGAACGCGAGGATGCGGATCGTTGATTCGCGGCTTCAGCAGCGCGACCGGATTCTTGACTTGATCGCGCCAGTAGCTGAGTACACGCGTTGCGGCAGCACGGGCGTGATAGTCTTCCGAGTTGAGTACAGTCGACAGCAAGGCCTCGTCGACCGCGTTGTGTGTTTGGTGAACCCACAATGCTTCGAGTCGGTACAACTCGAAGTTGTCGTCCTTCTGGTCGAGACTCGCGACCCACTTACGAGTCGCGGCAATGACCTGCTTGCTGTCTCGCTCGGCCAACTCACGGCGCACGCGATAACGAGTTCGATCTTCCGGCTCCTTGAGCAAATCAAGCAGCTTCTCGATTGGTTCGCCAGCGATTTTCGGGGGCGTCAGCAGAGGGCTGCCTTTATGAGTCACTCGCCAGATGCGGCCGTGGCTGTGATCGCGATGCGGCTCGCGGAGATTGTGCTGCAAGTGGCCAATCAACGCGTTGTGCCAATCGACAATGTACAAGGCACCGTCCGGACCGAACTGCAAATCAACCGGTCGGAAGTTGCCGTCCTCGCACGAGACAAGCGGCGTGATCTCTGTGCCGACAAACCCCGACCCCTCTTCGCGAACCGTGTGCTGCAAGACAGCCCGATCTCCGATGACGTTGTTTTGCAGGAAGTTGCCTTGGGCTTCGGCCGGGAAGTGGCGGCTCGAAACAAACTCGCAACCCGAAGAAGGACGTGTTCGTTTGACGATGAACGTCGGATACTCGCCTTTCACCTGCGGACCGCCGAAGTCCAAATTCTTATCGCGGCAGCCGCCCGGATGCTTGTCGGGGTGTTGCACCGCGCCGGAGATTGGCGTCGCCCAATAGTTAAAACCCGGTGAAGCATCGGCGATGAAATTCTGGCCCCAGCGATCGAAGACATGCCCCCAGGGGTTGGCAAACGCCAGAGACACGTGAATTTCCATCTTGGCGGTGCGTGGTTCATACCGCCACACGCCCGCATCGCCCAGCCGATTCAAGCCGTAAGGACTCTCGACCTGCGATTGCTTGAATGTGCCCTCCTGGAAATACAGCCCGCCGTCGGGGCCCCACTCGAATGCGGCTAGTCCGTGATGCGAGTCGGCGGTATCGAAGCCGACGAGTTGTCGAATGCGAACGTCCTCACGGTCATCGCCGTCCGTGTCTTTCAGAAACAAGATGTCAGGCTGCATCGCGACATAGACGCCACCATTGCCAAGCTCGAACCCTGTCGGCTGATGCAGTCCACCGGCGAAGACCTTACATTCGTCCGCGCGGCCGTCGCCGTTCTTGTCTTCCAAAATGATCAGTTTGTCATCCATCTTGGACTTCGGCTGCCACTGTGGATACGACGGCATCGTCGAGACCCACAAGCGACCCTTGTTGTCGAAGTTCATCGCGACTGGATTTGCCAGCTCAGGAAAGTCTTCTTCGGAGGCGACGAGGTTGATTTCGTAGCCGTCCGCCAACGCGAAGTACTTCTGTTGCTCTGCGGCTGGTCGATACTCGAGCGAGCCGAGCTTGCCAGCCTTGACATTCGGATCGTTCTCGCGGCCGACGTTGGTCTTCGGGACGATGAATGGCAGCGTGTTGCTGTCGTCGACTTTGGCGGGCACGCTCTTGCCTTGAGCGACCTGCCAAATGCGAGCATCACGATTGGCGGTCATCTCGTCGAGAATCGCCCGCTCGCGTTCCATGACGTCGGTGTTGTTGTACGTGCCGTCCGAGCCTGCCTTGCCCCGCGTTCCCCAGATCGAATATCCGTTCACGGCGCGGTAACGATGCCACCAATGGAAGTTCTTGTCGTCGATCTCGGCCTTGAGCTTGGGAGCGTTCGCGACGGCGGCAATGTCGCCGCCGAACAATGCTTGTTGGAACAGCGGAGCCAGAGCACGGTAGCCTGCTTCGTTAAGATGCGAGCCGTTCAGCGTTAGACGTTCGTCGCTCGACTCGAAGAGTTTTTTACTTGGCCCGAAGATATCTGCGAATACGACGCCCGTTTCGTCGGCGACTTGAGCGATCGCTTCGGCGTACAGGCCAAGCCGCGCGTTGTGCTCGCTGCCAGCGGGCAAGTTTGCATCGCCTGTGTTCTCGAACGCGATCGGCGACACGAGCACCATTCGCGGTGAACCCTTGCCGCTGTAGTCTTTTGCTTTCGTCTCGGTCACGAGCTTGGTGAGATCGGCTTTGAACGCGTCGACGCCATCCGCACCCGCGAACGATTCGTTGAAACCAAAGAAGAACAGAATCACGTCGGCTTTGCTGTGCGTGAGATGCTTGTCTGGATCGCCGAAATTGAGCGATCGTAAGCGGTTCAGAGGCTCGTCGCCGGGGAAGCACAAGTTACGAACGACCAGTTCCTTGTCGCCGAACTGCTGGTGCAACAGCGTTTCCCAAAAGTTGTGGTGCTGCATCCGCTCGCCCAACTCGTTGCCGACCAAACAAATATGATCGCCCTTTTTAAGTGAGAGTTTCTCGGCCGCTGTGGCTTGCTGAGAAACAAGGGTTATGAAGAGCACAGCGACGGCTAGCGAAAGTGCATGCATGAAACGATGGTTCGTCACGATTGAGTTCCCTTTTGGTACGGAGTCGCGGCAGGGGAGGGCGGTGCCAGAGGGAATCTGGCGGCCACGGATATCTACGCTATTGTGCTTGCCCGGAATGGATATGTGAAGGAGGCATCGTCATGCCTCGGCGCATTCCGCAATTGCCAAGAGACAGCACGTCAGCGGCGACTAGGCACCAATTCGGCGGCGAGGCTGAATCCCGCGAGTCACCGAAATGGGCGGAAGGCGTTGCATGGACACCGGCTGAGGCATGGACACGGGCTGGGGATCGAACCCGAACAGCGAGTAGTCAGCCAGCGTCTGATCGAGTGTGGCAAGTCGTGAGCGAAAGGGAACCACTAATGCACACGAACTTGCACTAATGAGACAAAGTTGGAAAACTCGTGAAGGACGGCGCGATGAACAGCGCTCTTTGCTCTACGCAAGGTTTGATTAGTGTCGGTTCGTGTCCATTAGTGGTTCCCTATTCCGCTAGAGCACCAGCCGCTTCCACTCGACGCCGCCGATCGGCCCGAAGTTGATCAAGTAGCCGACGGGCGACCGCGTGATTCGCATGTAGTTCAAGAGTTGGGCAACGTGATCAGCCGTGAGTTCCTTGCAGGCTTTCAGCTCGACGACCAATCCAGCGTGGACAAGTAGGTCGGGGATGTACCGTTTCTTCAATTCGCGGCCTTTGTAGTAGACTCGCAGTTCTTGCTTCGGTATGAACGGAATCTCGCGTAAACCGAGTTCGATCTCCAAGCTCTCCTGATACAGTTCTTCCAGCAAGCCGCCGCCGATTTCGTTATGCACTTCGAATGCCGCCGCCATCAGGTCGTAGCCTTCTTGTTGGAACTTGCCCTGTTCGTTCATCGCGATTGCCTCCAGTTGGAAGGGTCAAGGGAACCACTAATGGACACTAACGCACACTAATGGAGCCCGCCTGGCACGGAGAAACAAGAGGCGTTTGATCGAGGTTGCGAGCTCCTTCTTATTAGTGCCAGTTAGTGTCCATTAGTGGTTCTCTCTCCACAGGAGTAACCAAATACCATTCGACGAAGCTGCCGCCAAGCGACGAGTTCGCCCGCTACTGTCACGCCGAAAGGGATTTGAAGCGAAGAAAATGTTTGGTGGGATCGGCTTTTTACTGACTGTCGTTGTCTTTGCGCGGCTCCACCGCGCACGATCCGCTCATTCACGTGCCGATCCCCATCGCCGGCAAAACCCAGCGATTGAGAACGAGCCAGCCCACGACGATTGCAGCGATCAACAAGATGTCTTTCATTTCACGTACCTCCGTTTGCGTTGTTCATTTAATGTCGGCCCGAGCTTCGACCATGGTCGGCGCAGGGCTAACGTAGTGAGCAAGCCGCGCACCGCAATACGTCCCGAGCATTCCCGGTATCCCAAAGAACGGGACATTGCGCCAATTCATCATATGCGAGCGGGCATAGGGAGAACACTCTCACGAACGCGATGCCGCCGCCGATCGCCAGCGATTCAGCGATCGCGACCTTGCCGTCATGTCCCAGCACGTAGACGAGAATCGGTACGGTCAAGATCGACCCGCCCGATCCCATCAGACCGAGCGTCAGCCCGATCAGTAGTGCTCCGATGATGATGAATGGTAGTGGCATGTCTCACTTACTCTTGCATGCGGTGACTTGATTCCACGGCATCTTGGCGATCAACATGCCCATGGCACACGTGTCGGTGATCCCGGCGAACATCAAGCCAGCACCGACAAACCCCGAGAGCCCGAAGAAAGCCGGATGCACCGCGAAACCCAGAACGACTCCTGTCAGCACGAGGAAACCAGCCGCGATACGAACTTGACGCTCCAACGACATCGCCTTCTGGCCGCGCGTGACCGGCAAGCCCGCTTCCTCCCACGCCAGCGTTCCGCCTTCGACATTAACGATATCCTCATGGCCGCACGCCATGAGTTTTTCGCAAGCCTTCGCCGCACGACTGCCGCTGCGACAGATTACGTACAGCGGCTTGTCGGACGAGCCGTTACGATTCGACATAACCTCCTGCGGATCGAAAGCGTCCAGTGGGATGTTGCGGGCGTATTCGGCATGAACTTCGCGAAACTCGACCGGAGTGCGGACGTCGATCAGTTCGACCGTCTCGCCTTTCTGATGCAAGGAGTGCAGATCCTTTGGCTTGATGGTTTTGATAGTCATTGTGAAGCCTCTCCATTTCTTGGGTATCTCTAACGATTGTTATTCTGGGCCAAAGCACCGAACTAACCTGTCGCTACCGCGTCTGCAACGGGCAACTTCGACGCTGTCCAGGCATCCAATCCTCCCACGAGGTCGAGCACGTGCTCGAACCCCTGTTGTTGTAGGGTGCTGGCCACGATGGCGGAACGATAGCCGCTCCTGCAATGCACGACCAGCGATTTATTCTTTGGCAATTCGTCGACTCGCTCCTTCAAGTGGCTGAACGGAATGTTGATGCTGTCGTCGATGTGGCCATCCTGCCACTCCTTCTCCGCACAAATAGGTATTGGTCGATGTCTCGTTGCGGGTCGATGACCGCCGCAATCTTCGTCTCCTCGCCGACGACCATGTAAGACGCATGAGCTAAACAACCGAGGTAATAACGCTGAAAATACAAGTCTTGTCTCCTTGCTTCTTGGAGTTATTTCGTCGATCCTTTATCTGTTGCAAACCGTTTAGTGCAACGCGCGTGCCAAAGAGGAATATTAAGTCGGGCGACCATTCGTAGCTGAACCCGTGAGAGTTCAGAACGCAGAAGTCACACGACTTTTGCTACTTTCGCCGGTGAGCGTCCCGAAATCGTTAAGCGTTTGTGTTAAGTGTTAACTGAACGGGTTAACACCCGCCGTCTCCTTCCCCAAGCCAGCCACAGGCATTACCCATGAAAACTTCGTTCATCCTCCAAGTGCTTGCAATCGCCGTGGTCGCGAGCAACTGCGTTGCTCAAGACAAAAGCGTAAATCCCGAGATCAACAAATCGTTCGTAAAGCCCGATGTCTCCACGTTCGTCGAGCGTTTTGAGAAGGAAGGCCGCGAGGTCTACGACCATCGCGAAGAGATCGTCGAGGCCTGCCAATTGAAGCCGGGAATGGTTGTGGCCGACATCGGGGCGGGAACGGGATTGTTCACGCGGATGATCGCTCCCCGTGTTACGGAACGCGGCCAAGTGTTTGCCGTCGATATCGCCAAGGAGTTCGTCGCACACGTCGAGAAGGTCTGCCAAGACGAAGGGATCAAGAACGTGAAGGGTGTCGTCTGCACATCCGAGTCCGCCGAGTTGCCTGCCGACTCGGTCGACTTGGCCTTCATCTGCGACGCTTATCATCACTTCGAATTTCCGTACAAGACCATGCGATCGATTTACCATGCGTTGAAGCCAGATGGGCAAGTGGTACTCGTCGACTTTGATCGGATCGAAGGCCAGAGTTCCGACTGGATCTTAAGCCACTTGCGCGCCGGCAAGGCGACATTCGTAAAGGAGATCGAGCTGGCCGGCTTCGAAGTCGTCGAGGAGCGTGATTTCCTAGCGACCTCTTACTGGATTCGATTTAAGAAATCGGAACGCAAAACGGACTCGAAACACACGACCGACTCAGTCGACGATGTCAAACGACTAGTAGCCGATGGCACAGCAAAGCTGATTGATGTCCGCGAAGAAGGCGAATGGGACGCTGGCCACCTTGCGGCGGCAGTGCTCGTCCCGCTGAGCATGCTCCGCAACCTGCCTGCCGATCAGTTGAAGACGAAGCTGGCCGCGGAGTTGCCCAAGGACAAGATCATCTATAGCCATTGCCGTTCTGGCGGTCGAGTACTTGCCGCCACACCGATACTCGAGCAGCTCGGTTACGACGTCAGACCACTGGCACTTGGTTATGCGGCACTCGTTGATGAAGGGTTCGAGAAAGCTGAGTGAGGGGGACGCCGAAGACGGTGCGGTGAGGAAGCTCGGTGGTTAAGATAAATCTTTGGAAATTGGAGGTCGACTATGTCAGCCGTCCCTGAATCGCATTACACCATCGAGGAATATCTGGCCCGCGAGCGAGGCGCTCCGCACAAGAGCGAATTCTATCGGGGGCAGATCTTCGCCATGTCCGGCGGCACGCCGCGACACAACACGATTAGTGTCAACTTGCTCGCCAGCCTGCGAGGACGCCTGCGCGGCACGCCCTGCCGGCCTTACAACAGCGACCAGCGGATTCGCATTCCCGCCAACGGGCTCTCGACCTATCTCGATGTGTCGGTCGTCTGCGGCGAGTTGCAGCTCGATGCACAAGACCGCGACGCGATCGTCAATCCGCGAGTCATGTTCGAGGTTCTTTCGAAGTCCTCGGAAAGCTACGACCGCGGCAAGAAATTCGACTTGTATCGGCAACTGGAAACGCTCCGCGAATACATTCTCGTGGCCCAGGACGAGTCGCAGGTAGAACGCTTTGTGCGCCAGGAGGACGGGTCTTGGCTCTTGACCGTATTCAAGGGACTGGAAGTCGTACTGGAACTTACCTCGTTGGCGTGCGTGTTGCCGCTATCCGAAATCTATGAGGATGTGAAGTTCGGGCCAGAGGAGCCGCTCCCAGGCTGAAAACCGTTCGCCGTCGCACTCACGTCCAAATTCTCAAAGGCTGTTTTGCCTTGGCCTTGCCGTTGAGATGCCAGCCCACGGCGCAGGCCAACGACGACCTCAAGAAGCTGCTTGACGGCCGCAACGAAGTTTAGGCCGTGCGGCTGATCAACGACTCGCCGTGACTGGCGCTCGACGCGCGGGGGCATACGGCGGTGGTGAGGAAGGTCGAGAAACTACGAAACGTGCCACTGCCCGGCAACGAGGCTTCCGAGTACACTCGACGCTGCCGCCTTCGTTTCCCTTCGAGCAACAACCGATGACGCAATCGCGCCTAGTACCCGAACTTCTTGCGCCAGCGGGCGATTGGGACTGTGTGCGGGCAGCGGTCGAGAATGGGGCCGACGCCGTCTATTTCGGACTCGACTGTGGGTTTAATGCGAGAGAACGAGCCAAAAACTTCGCGATCCACGATTTGCCAGAGTTGATCGAATTCGTGCATCGACGCGGCGTAAAAGCCTATGTGACGCTGAACACGCTGGCCTTTCCCAGCGAATTGGCCGAAGTCGAAGGCCTCGTCCGCAAGATCGCTGCTGCCGGTGTGGACGCCGTTCTCGTGCAAGATATTGGAGTCGCTCGTCTCGTCCGTGCGATCTGTCCGGAGCTCGGAATTCACGCTTCGACACAGATGACATTGACCAGTTCGGAATGTATTCAAGTTGCCGAGGAACTCGGTATCGAGCGAGTTGTGTTGGCTCGCGAGTTGTCGATTGACGAGATTCGCAAGATTCGCGAGCAGACGGCAATGCCGCTGGAAGTCTTTGTACATGGAGCATTGTGCGTCGCGTACTCGGGTCAATGTTTAACCAGCGAGTCGCTGGGTGGCCGTAGTGCAAACCGAGGCCAATGTGCACAGGCCTGTCGTCTGGCCTACGATCTGATTGTCGATGGCGAGGACGTCGATCTCGAACGCGTTCGTTACTTACTCAGCCCGCAAGACCTCGCCGCTTATGAGTTGACTCCTGAATTGATCGACGCCGGCGTTTGTTCGTTCAAGATCGAAGGGCGATTGAAGACCCCTGAATACGTCGCCAACATCACGCGGCATTATCGGCAGGCTATCGACAAAGCAATCGCAGGATCGCCCGTCCATTTCTCGCGACGTGAAGTGCAAGAGATGGAGCTGTCGTTCTCGCGAGGCTTCTCGCCGGGCTGGCTGCAAGGTTGCGATCACAAGATGTTGGTGCCCGGTGTGAGTTCGGCGAAACGTGGCGTGTTGCTGGGGACGGTGTGCGGCAAGAACGGTGATCGCGTCAGTGTCGAGCTCGAGTGTTCGGTCTCGCGTGGAGACGGGATTGTCTTCGAAGGCGATCGCGAGAACAACGACGAGCAAGGAGGCCGCATTTATCAAGTCTATGCCGATGGACGAAAGATGAATGAAGCCGTCGAATCGGGCGTCGCGGAATTGACGTTCGATTGGGAAGCGATGGATCTCCGGCGAGTGTATGTCGGTCAGCAAGTTTGGAAAACGGACGACCCGCAGCTGACGAAGAAGCTGCGGGCGTCGTTTTCGCAGGCCGATGCGGTGCGACGTGTTGGTTTGGATTTGAAAGTAATGGCGCGGGCAGGCCAACCGCTACGAATTCAAGGCACAACTACGAACGGTTTGCGGTGCCAGGTTGAGTCCGGCGAGCCGTTGGAAGTCGCGACACGTCATCCGGTGACGCTGGAAGTCCTGCAAAAACAACTCGGTAGGCTGGGCGGAACCGTTTACGAATTGCGACAGCTCGATGCCAAGATCGCCGGTAACCCGATGGTGCCCTTGAGCGTTCTCGGCAAACTGCGGCACGAATTAATCGAACAGCTCGACGCCGGGCAGGTTACGCCGAGTCGACGAATTGCGGCGGAAGCGGTCTTACCGCAACTTTCCATCGCTCAATCGCGAGATGCCGACATTGATAACGAGCCACAATTGCGGGTTCTCTGTCGATCGCTCGATCAGTTACACAGCGCGGTGGAGCACGGTGTCGATGAGGTCTACGTCGACTTTCAAGACATCCGCGAGTACGGCGAAGCGGTGGCGATTGCGCATGCGGTGAACTCGCTGATTTACATCGCCACGCCGCGCATTCAAAAGCCCGACGAGTTGGGTATCTTCCGCGTCTTGATGCGGCACGGCGCGGACGGCATCCTGGTGCGAAATCTGGCCGGCCTGGAGTTCTATCGCCAACACAAAGTTCCCATCGTGGCGGATTTCTCGCTGAACGTGGCCAACGAGTTGACGGCTCAGTTCCTTATCGATCGCGGTGCCAGGCGAGTGACCGCGTCGTACGATTTGAATCGTGACCAATTGCTGGATCTGGTGGCGGCAGTGCCCGCTCAGTGGCTCGAGATCGTCATTCACCAACACATGCCGATGTTCCACATGGAGCATTGCGTCTTTTGTGCAGTGATGTCTCCCGGAACGAACAAGACGAATTGCGGCAGGCCTTGTGATGTCCACGAGGTGAAGCTTCGAGACCGTATCGGTAAGGAGCATCTGCTCACTGCGGATGTCGGCTGTCGCAATACTTTGTTTAATGCGACACCGCAAAGTGCTGCGGAAGCCG
>CAUJKL010000110.1 GCA_963204995.1 Planctomycetota bacterium
CTGCGGAGTTTCGTCGAGCACGTCGTCGTCATTCGGGTATCGAGGCCGCGATCGGCGCTTTGCAAGCGGGCAACGGCATGAAGCGTTGTCGCGACAAGACGGAGTTGGGGTTCGAGCGTTACTTGGCGTTAGGCGTGTTCGGTCGCAACCTGCACACTGGGTCGCTTCAAAACGCGGGCAAGCTCCTGATCGCACGCGAACACGAGTCATCCAACGCGGCGTACAGCCAGCGTCAAGCAGCCTGAGCCGGTTGTTGCAGGCAGCCTTTTTGAGCACTCACCGCGCTACCGGACTGCGCAGGTCGAGTGTTTCTGACTCCCACACCATCCTCATCTCACGCTAACGTGCCCCTATCACGACCGACCGACGCCAATTCCAACATCTTCATCTCCGCCAACCCACCGCTGGTCCCGTCAAAATTCGGAACGAGTGATTCTCCGGACAGGCACGAGCCTAGCTGCTCGAACACGCTAGAAACCACTGGTACTCGAGTAGGACGATGGGGCAGGACCATCAACGCTCCAGTTGGTCGGATGAGCGGCGAAGGCGATACTGCACAACTCGTCGAACTCTTCCGGCACCTCCGTGGCTGCGGCACGAAGCTTTACGAGGAATTGCTTCTCGCTGTAGCGAATGTTCCCATCGGCGTACAGCATCTTTAACAGATAGAACTGTTCATCGCGACCGATCTTGCCGTCCGCTAACACGACGTCTTTCAAGATCGGGAAGAAGAGTTCGTCGAAGGCTGGACAAACTTCTTTCGCCTGGCTCAGCAGTTCGACGAGAAACTTGACATCCTGCAAATCGAGCTGGCCATCTTGTTCGATGTAAGTTCGAATTGTCGCGACTTCATCGTTCGTGATCTTCTTGTCAGCGACGATACCGCTCAGGACTTCGTTCAATCTTGCCATCGGTATTTACCCCATTGTTTGTATTCGTTTGTTCCATTCTGCCGAACCGAGAAGTCGCTCGAAGTCGGGCTATGCAAGTGTAGCTTACGACAATGAACTCATCGGTGTGAGCCACTGCTCGAACTCGCAATGAACTTCAAACCGGCGGCTGTCATCGTCCGAAGTTTTGCTTTGGCAGCCGACGACGCGAGCAGATGCGTATCGTGGCTTCTGCGAGCTGCCCAACATGATTAGCAGCCAATCGCTGCTGGGCCAACGCGTTGTCGAGAAAGACACGCCGGTGTGCGACAAGTCCAATGCTTTAACGGGTCGCAACTCCGATGCGGCGGGCAGCGTGCCGTTATGTTCAATCACACCCAACACGGCACCGTAGGAAACACGAGCGGAACTGCGTCGATCGTCGTCTTGTTCGATGTCGGCTGTCAGAAGGGTTGGCATGGCTGAAGTCCTGGCTTCACGGTGGTGCAAATGCTTGCTCGCTGCTCAAGTTATATACGTCGACGTTGCCGCCTTGTCCAACGTCGCAAGCCGCCGCGTCTCGCTGGCGGACGATTCCCCTGATTGCGCCGGTTGTGATGTCAAGAAATGCAGAGTGTCCCTGCCGGCTACTCGATTTCAAAGATCGCTTCGATCTCGACCGTGATGTTTCCCGGCAACGATCCCATGCCGACAGCGCTCCGCGCGGCGATTCCGTTTTCATCGCCAAACACTTGTGCCATCAACTCGCTGTATCCATTGATCACTGCCGGATGATTCTGGAAATCTGCCACGCAATTGACCATCCCCAAGGACTTCACGACGCGTTTGACTCGATCGAGACTACCTAAGTTGGCCTTGAGCGTCGCGAGAATCGCGAGACCAGTCTGACGAGCGGCGTCGTAACCCGCCTGTTGATCAACGTCTTGTCCAACACGGCCACTGAGCAACTTGCCGTCCGACTTGAGCGGGCCGTGTCCCGAGACGTAGGCCATGTTGCCGACGATGACGAGCGGTTTGTAAACACCTTGTGGCTTCGGCGCGGGAGGGAGTTCAAGACCCAGTTCTTCGATTCGTTTGTCTGCGCTCATGGTCCATTCTGCTTTTGAGTGAGAGGGTGCTTTGCGGGAAGGTGCTTCGTTACTGTCACCGAGTATAAGCAATCTATGCTAGGCACGAAACGACCAGATTAGAGCCGCAACATCTCGCGCAGCGATTGAGCGACCGCGTCGGCATCTTGCACAAGCCAGAAGGTGACTAACCCGATCATCAACAGCGAAAAGAAGATCAGACTGAACCCATAAGGATTACGAACGGACTGCACTTGGCGCAAGGAAGTCGCCAGGGTCTTCTCTAAACGATGCCAGCCGTCATAGCTTTGATTCGCCCCGGCGGCGATCAGCTGGACGTTTCGCATCCCTGCCGAAGCCTCCACATGCAGTTGCACACCCAGGTTCGGAATGATCAGGCACTCGCCCGCCCAACGCGATTCACGGTCGAGCTCATTCACCAATTCCGCCAACATCGGTCGGACCTGGTCGGGGCGAATGTTATAGATCACAAGTCGCGGCCGCATCAGCAAGACGAACAACGTCAAACACATTGCGTAGAACGAAATCAGCAATGCCCACACGAACACGCCGAGTCGCAGAATCGTCGCTTCGGGTACGAACAACTCCATCGGACCCACGATGACGAATCCCGAGATGGCGAGTCCCAACGCCGCCGCGTCTCTAGCTCCGTTCGTCACGAGCGGACGCCGCGACAGATTAATCACGCCCAGCAGCAACAGATAAACCGACAGCGGCGACAGAGCGATACAGAGGTGGAGCGGATCCATATTCGACGCGATACCCTCGACGGGCATTTCCTCGCTGGGTCTTCAGGCGACGAGACTCTCGGACGCCAGCAGAATGGCTGATAGCGTTGCCCTATCTTAGGTTTGGGGCGAAGCACGGTCAACGTAACCGGTCGCCGCTGGAGGGGGCTCGAATACCCAGTCCTGCTACCGAGTTGACCCGCGATTCTCGGCCCATTACGTTGTTCACTGGCCCGCAATACCTTCCCCATCCAATGTGATAGGAACGACTCACCATGCGTTATTTGATGCGACTTGTTTGCCTGCCAGCGTTTCTGCTGGCGATTGATGCTTGCCAGGCGGAAACGCCTGTGAACGGACTGACCGAAGCGGAACAGCGGAGCGGTTGGGAACTGGCATTCGATGGCAAGACGACCGAGGGCTGGCGGAACTACAAGCGGGACGGCATCGGAGCCGGTTGGGTCGTGAAGGACGGAGCCCTGACACGTGTCGACCAAGGTGCTGGCGATATCGTGACCACCAAGAAATACAAATTCTTCGAGATCTCACTCGATTACAACATCTCAAAGGGTGGCAACAGTGGCTTGATGTTCCACGTCGGCGAAACCGATGGTCCGCCGTGGCATACCGGTCCCGAAGTGCAGATCCAAGACAACGTCGACGGCCACGATCCGCAAAAGGCAGGTTGGCTGTACCAGTTGTACAAACCATCGAAGCCCGCCTGGGCGAAGAATTTTGAAGATCTAGCCGGGATCTCGACGCCGGACGAAACCGATGCCACGCGGCCTGCCGGTCAATGGAACAATCTCTACCTCCGCATTGCACCGAAGCAGAGCGAAGTCTGCATGAACGGCGTTAGCTACTTCAAGTTTGATATCGGCGATAACAATTGGAAAAAGCTGGTCGCGGCCAGCAAGTTCGCCAAGTTCGAAAACTTCGGCAGCCTGGGCGAAGGTCACATCTGCTTG
>CAUJKL010000111.1 GCA_963204995.1 Planctomycetota bacterium
TGCCGCGTGACCAAACCGGTCGTTGAACATCTTGAAGTGATCGATGTCGACGATCACGACGTTGACCGTTGTCTCATTGCGCCGCCATTCGGCCATACGTCGAGCCAGCTCGTCGTCAAACGCGCGGCGATTGGGCAACTCGGTCAACGTATCGGTGCGTGCTTCGCACATGTAGGCCGTGATTTCTTCGGCTTGATCTTGGAGCGCGGCTTCCGCGTTGTTCAACCGTTGTTGGAGCTGCTCGTTGGCTTGCACGATCTGTGCCATCAACTTCGTGGCTTGCCCATCATTCGCCTGGACATCCTCGGGACTCAGTTCGGTCGAGATCCGGTCCATGAACTCGCGGTACTGAGACACATCGCTGGCAAAGCCGTTCGTCCATTGAAACAGGCCGCTCAGCAAATGCTGCAATTGTTCGCGGTCCATCGACTTCACATCGTAGAGCATCGCCAGGCGACGTCCGAACCAAAGACCGAGGCACAGTCCCAGGCATAACAGCAGCGACCCGAACAACAATCCGAACAAAAAGCTCGGTGTCTCTGTAATCACCGGTAACTGCATCACGCTCGCCCCTCAATCTGAGATTACCTGCCATTGAAAGACTACTACACAAATCGGCTGCGGGTCGTACCGATTCGGTGGAATTGGCGGATTGGGCCACGTGTGAGCGAGGAAGGTCGTGAAAGGTGTGGCAAGCGGGCGGCCTTGATCGTAACCCGACGCGTCAGTTTTGAAGGTGCGCACTCTTCAGTGCCAACGGCACGACACAACCACTGCCGGTGGCGTGAGCCGCCGAAACGCAGCCAATTGAAGGCGCTCAGGCCCGGCGGGCCTTCGCCGATGCATCGCTTTATGACCGGTAGTTCACACCGCCGGCAATGGATCTGCCGACCCTTCGGGCCGAGAACGCACAACTTCAAAACGCGTCAGCGAGGTCGGCGCTGATTCTCGCCTCAATTCCTTCAGACTAGCCAGATACCCTCGCCAAGACGCACCTACTCCCGCCGATGGGAGTCTCTAGCTAGGATGAACCTGTCTTATAATAGAAGTGTGACATTCGCCGCTCTTGGTGCAGGCTTGGGCCGCGGAGAGCAACTCGGTTTCCTCGATCTGAGCAATTTAGCAGGCTCCCAATCCCGGCACATTCATGTCTCTGACGGCCAGCATCTTATCGATCATCGCAAAGCTAATGGCAGGATCGAGCGTGCGCTGGGTGGATTGCCAACCCGAGACCTGTCAGCGAGTTTACTTCGCCAATCACACGAGCCACCTCGACGCACTGGTCTTGTGGTCGTCGCTGCCACGCAACATCCGAGCTTTGACGCGTGCCGTTGCCGCCAAGGACTATTGGGACAAGACGGCCTTTCGTCGGTACATTGCCGGTTCGGTGAACGCACTGTTGATCGACCGCGAGAACATCAAGGTTCATCGCAGCCCCGTCGAGCTGATGATTCAGGCGATCGGCAATACGCACTCGCTGATTGTGTTCCCCGAGGGGGGCCGGAACGCTACGGACGAGATGGGCGAGTTCAAGAGCGGGCTTTATTATCTCGGCAAGAAGCGACCGGACCTGGAATTGGTGCCGGTTTACATCGATAATCTGAATCGCGTCTTGCCGCGCGGCGAGTTTTTGCCAGTTCCCCTGTTGAGCTGCATTACTATCGGGCCACCGATGTGGTTAGAGTCGGGTGAGTCGAAGGTGGAGTTCTTGAAGCGCGCCCGTGAAGCGGTCAAGCGGCTGAAGGATATTTAGAGAAAGCGTCGGTAGCCGATCATGATGATCAACGGTCTTGATTTCGAGCCGCTCTTGGGGTTCCTGCAAGGGGCCGACTGGCTGAACGAACCGACGTATTGGCTCGTCGGTGTGGTGATCGTCGTCTTGATCGTCGCCTCGGTCATCGGCCAGACGCTGAATCGCCAGCCGGAAAACACCATCAGCCCCGCGCTGTTGCGAACCTTCAACCAGCGTGTCCGAGCGTGGTGGATGATGTTTGCGATTCTGGCGGCCGGATTGTTATTGGGCCCTACAAGTACGATCGTGCTGTTCGGTTTCGTCTCGTTTTGGGCGTTACGCGAATTCATCACGATGACACCGACTCGGCGCGGCGATCACCGCACGCTGTTCTGGGTGTTCTTTGTTTTCACACCGATGCAGTATCTGCTGGTCGGCATCGGCGGCAGTTTTGTTGCGCCTGAGAGCGCGTCCACGATTTGGTGGGCGGATACGTTTGGGCTGCGCGGAGTCGATCTGTACGGTTTGTACAGCATCATGATTCCCGTGTACGCGTCGCTGTATATTCCCGCACGTATCGCGCTGTCGGGCGATGCGAGGCGATTCTTGGAACGGTCGGCCAAGATTCAATTCAGCCTGCTGATCTGTGTCTACTCGCTCAGCTATGCGCCGGCGCTAGCACATCTCGACCTGCTGACTTCGAAGCCAGTGGCCGCCAAACCAGCTGCGCCGAATGGTGAAGTTGCGCCACCGCAAGCCGCAGACGAGAACGCCGAAGCGGAGTCGCAAGCACCCGAACCTCGGCGTCGCTGGGAGGAAGGTGGCCGCGCGGGGCTGCTCTTCTACTTCATTCTCATTGTGCAACTCAGCGATGTCTTCCAATACGCGTGGGGTAAGCTGCTTGGTCAGCGCGTGATCGCACCGCAAATCAACGCCAGCCGGACTTGGGAAGGTTTCATCGGGGGCGCGCTGACGACCGCGATTGTGGGAGCGATGCTGTGGTGGGTCACTCCGTTTCGCATCTGGGAGGCGGCTTGCATGTCGTTTGTCACTGCCGTCATGGGATCGGCGGGCGGCATGACGATGTCCGCGATCAAGCGCGACCGAGGCGTAACCGACACGGGAACGCTGGTGCAAGGCCACGCGGGAGTGCTGGACCGGATCGATTCGATCTGTTTTGCCGCCCCCGTCTTCTTCCACCTGACGCGGTACTTCTTTTCGGACGTCTCGTAGCCCTGATTCGCAACCGGCTTCTCGACGTGCTAGAATCCGTCCAGCCGATCGCCAGAACGGCGACCGGTTGATCTCAGCTCGATTTCGAAACTAACTCCCGCACACAAAATCCCGCCCCAAGGAGCCTGCCATGTTACGTCGTATCTTCGCTGTCCTGCTACTGTCGCTCGGTGCCACGGCATTCGACACGGTCCTGTCCGAAAACAGATCCGCGTCAGCCGAAGAACCGAAACAGATTCGCATCGGCATCATCGGGCTCGATACCTCGCACTGCATTGCGTTCACCAAGATCTTGAATGCCGAGAAGCCCGCACCCGAACTCGCCAACTGTCCGGTCGTCGCCGTGTATCCGAAAGGCAGCCCGGATATCGAGTCGAGCGTCAATCGCGTACCTGACTACACGAAGCAGATTCAGGAGCTTGGTGTCGATGTCGTTGATTCGATTGAAGAACTGCTGACTCGCGTCGATGCGGTCCTGTTGGAAACCAACGACGGTCGCCCGCACTTGGAACAAGTCCGACCGGTGCTCAAGGCCGGTAAGCCGGTCTTCATTGACAAGCCGATCGCTGGTTCGCTGCAAGACGCCATCACCATCTTCCGCGAAGCAAAGCAAGCTGGCGTGCCGCTCTTCTCGTCGTCGTCGCTTCGTTTCGGCAAGAACACACAAGCGGTTCGCGGCGGTTCGCTCGGTAAGATCACGCGTTGCGAGACGAGCAGTCCGGCGAGCATCGAGAAGACGCACCCCGACTTGTTCTGGTATGGCATTCACGGTGTTGAATCGCTTTTCACCGTGATGGGAACCGGTTGCCAGTCGGTGCAACGGACATCGGAAGATGGCCGGATCGTTGTCACAGGAAAGTGGGAGGGTGGCCGAGTCGGGATCTTCCGCGAGGGCAAGGGCTACAGCGGCAAAGCGGTCGGCGAAAAGGGAGAAGGTGAAGTCGGGTCGTACGATGGCTATCAACCGCTAGTGTTCGAGATTATCGACTTCTTCCGCACCGGCCAGCCGCCAGTCACCGCCGAGGAAACTCTGGAGATCTACGCCTTCATGGAAGCCGCCGACGAAAGCAAGCGACAAGGTGGTGCCGAAGTTACGTTGGAGAGTGTGATGAAGAAAGCGGGTGGTAGTGAGTAACCGTGCTGCTGGTAGTCTGACCATGCCACGCGATGAAATTAATATCCGAGTCGTCTTTGTCGCTTCGAGCCTCTTCCTTTTCTTTGCGTTCTTAATTGCACTCGCGGCTAGGGTTTGGGGACACACGGGCTCATTGACGGAATTCCTGTCAATCGTATTTGCCGCCTTCCTCATGGAGGGCGGCATTGCACTGGTCGGATACTTGATCTTGCTCCATCGAGAGAGCAACTGGCGGGAGAAAACGCGAGCACAATGGCAAGCAGATTTCGCTGCGTTCATGGCAGATCAAGAAGAGCGAGTGTCATCGATGGCCGTTCAATGCCCAACGTGTGAGCAGCTCGCGATGCCTCTTGCCAACTCGGACAATTGCTTCCGCTGCAACTATTGCGAGAAAGACTTCGAAGATCAGCACCACGGCGTTCTCGACATCATTGAGTACAAGAGACGCAATCCAGATGGCTCCGATGGACCTTACCCGTTGACACCATAAGGCTCGTCCAGGAAATAACTTCCAAATCTTGTAACAGTCGGGTGGCGGGTGGCTGTGGCGGAGTCTTCGACGCCACGGCTGATTGGGGTTCATGGTAAGCCGGGGCTTCGCGGACTCAGCCCCAGCCACCTCGTTCCATGGAGCACTGGCAGAGCCAGTGGCACACGAGCGAATGGCGATTTATGGTCGGCGCGCGGAGTCGACTTCGGCGATGGCTTCCGCTGTGCGGCGGTTGATCTCGCGAGTGAGTTCTTCGCTCATCGTGCGTAGCTCTTCGCTCAACGGGAAGTTCGTGAGGTACAACCGGCTCAGTTCCGCCCTCGTCTCGTCGTATACGGCTTGCAGCTTGTCGAGATAGGCGTGATTTCTTTTTGTTCGTACTCGAATTTGTCTCGGTCTTGCTGTAGCTTCGCCTTCTCGTCGGTGCGATAGGCAATCAACGCGACCGTGCGCGTGTTGGTGACCGTCTGCTCGTCGATGTTACGTTGGATCTGTGCGATGTCCTGCCGAATCTGGACCATTTGCAAATACGTCGGAAGCAGTCAAAGACGCCTGACCCCTGAGTTGTCCCAGTGTATCTGAAGGACCCAGCGTCGAGGAGTTGAACGCCGGATAAGGCAGCTCGGGGCCTTGAGCCTCTTTTGCACCAGGTTGGCGAGAACAACTCATCCAATCGCCAGAGAAGAGTCGACCGCCGCAATCGCTGGGAGCCCTTGAACCGTACTTCAAAAAAACCTGCCCCGCAGGATCGCTACCGGTACGCGCCTATGTTAAAATAACGATTCCCACATGGCAACTTTTCTTCGCTGGCACCCTTTCTTCGCCCTACGTTGGCAAGACGTTTGCCAAATAAGCCACAGCCTTTCGGAATCCATCACCAATACCCGTGCGCGACAGTTGAATGAGTTCGTTCAATCCCGATTGACTGGAGAGCCACAATTCTTCGTAAAGGCACACAGGAATCTGTCGATTATCCTTGAAGCGGCGGTCTGGTCCACCACTTTTGTTGACATATTGCCAGGTATAGTCGATGACTTGAGCGTCGCGCGGCACCGATTGATCTTCGACGAACTGTTTGTCGTTGATGTCAATTTGTAGATCGCGATAGTTGACCGCACCGACGCCATTTTGCGCGAACACGAGAACACGATCGGGAAAGAAATAGAGTGTTTCACTGCCAGCAGGGATAACGATTGTTTCAATATTTGTTTTGATGAACGGCGGTTGGCCCTTGTGAATCGAGATTGTCTTGCGATTGACGATTTGACCCGCACCAGCATGGTATTTTGGATCGTGAACGTCACCACGTGCGTCAACATGCCAAGCACGCGCGCAGGCCACGAGTTGATCGGACCAATCGTGGAGTAATTGGTAGGCTTTTTGCATTTGTGGATCAAAGTCATAAAACAGGACGACACTCTTGGTCAGTTCATCGCGTTGGTATGTGACGAAGATTCCTGCCGCAAAGAGAACGCCAAGCAAGATGAGCAACCAGACGGGAGCACTAATCGCTGCGAGAAGGAACAGTAGCACAATGCTGCCTGTGGCGGCGATTGGCCAAAGGCGAATCTTCTTGCGTTTTTGGTCTATTTCTTGGAGCAGTTGCGCGGACGATGAATCCGCCATTTGCGAGACGCATCCCGAACCGATTTTTTCCAGCGGCGCGTGAGTGTCGGGTGTTGCTTGGGGCTCATCGTAAACGGGTGCTGATTGCCCGTTGGACGGTAACGATTGGCGATAGTAGAGGCCACCGGCCCCCATGTGAACGTAATTGCCGCGTGGTCCAGTGCCGATGCGAAATCCGGGAATACCGGCGGATATACCGATGCCGGATTTTGAAAGGTTGAACCGTAACGGGCCGACCTTGACGCTCTTTCGTATGTAGAACCCCATAATCGTTGTCTTCAGAGTTTACGACGGTTTGGCAACAGAACGAAAACGCTTGAGATCTAACGGGGGCGAGGAAATGACTTTGACTTCAGGACCGGCTGCGCCGAACCCTCCCGTTGATTCCATTGTTATCGTGCGTGTGACGACCAATCTATTTGGCCTTCAATCGAAATCGCAAAGTGTATCGTTGGATGATTTCATTGTTGTTCTCATTAAGGCACCATTGTAGTAAATCGGATTCGCCATCACCCAGTTCGCGAAACGATCCCTTGAAATATACATCCTTCGTTGGTTTCCACGGAATTGCGCCAACGAAGCTGGCGAGTTCAATTCGTATGGTTAACGGATCTGTTCCATCGGTGATGTTCCGGTTGGCGACGCATGTTGACCATTCATGTGGATCCGATGCCAATTCAAGTAACAGAGACACGGGAGCATCGGTATCAGTTTGACGAGTAGCTGTTGTTGATGTCTGTGAAAGGACAATGGGCCATGCGG
>CAUJKL010000112.1 GCA_963204995.1 Planctomycetota bacterium
TCAGCCGATTGATTGCTTCGCCATCAGGCACCGGATTGAACGCGGCTGGAATGCCCGCAGTCACTTCGTCACCGGTCTGCAGAAAGTTGCCTCGCAGCTGAATCTTGGTCGTGCGTTGCTTGTCGTGCGGCAAGTCTCGCATTACCGGCACGGTCGTATACGGTTTCAATGCTGCAAGTTGTTTTTCAACTTTGCTGAGTCGTTCACGAACCGGTTTCAGCTCCGGCGAAATCGACCGATAGTAGTCCGCGAGTTGTTGTTTCTGCTTGTCGTCACGAGTGTCGGCGGGCACTTTCACGATCGCCAGCACCTCGGCAGGAACGCCAGCAATTGCCAACTCGCGGCTGGGCGACGGAGCTTCCGCGACGTCTTGTTTCCAAAGCGGCTGCTGTTGGTCGTCCAAGATCGAGACCCGATATTTGTTCAACCGGCCGCCAACATTTCCATCCGTTCGATTCCAGACGACAATGCGATCGATCGCCGCGGGCTCGGCAAGTTCCACCAGCCACCAAGGGTTCTTTTCCTTCTTGGTGTGGGTCGTCGATTTTGCCTTGGCAAACTCGCCATCTGTATTGCCGTCGATGGCGAGTTCAGGAGGGCCGTTGTAATCGGTACTCGTTTGAGTGGCCTTGCCTTTGCGGGCGACGTTTTCCTCGCCTTGAAAGACTTGCACTTCTGCGAGCGAAAGAAACTCCTCGCGATCCACGATTTCGATGCGCACAAAGCGACCGGTAACCGCTTGTCGCTCGTCCGCCGCGACCTTTGCTTCCCAAGCCGCTTGAGCTTCTCGCAACTTCGGCGAGTCTGCGACAAGTTCCTCCTTCAGCCTGCCGACTTCCTCCTTCCAGCTCGCTTCTTGCTTTCTTTGTTCGTCTGTCCATACCTCGACCAATGGGCTCTCATCGCGTCGATCCGCGTCCTCGGATTCGTTAAAGATTGCGAAGAAGCGGAAGTATTCTTCCTGCGTAATCGGATCGAATTTGTGGGTATGGCATTGCGCACAAGCCATCGTCGTTCCCATCCAGACGGCCATGGTCGTATTCACGCGATCGACGACGGCGACGTTGCGAAACTCCTCGTCGTTCGTCCCGCCCTCGTTGTTGGTCAATGTGTTGCGATGGAAAGCCGTGGCGATCAATTGTTCGTCGGTGGGATTGGGCAGCAGGTCGCCAGCGATCTGTTCAACCGTGAATTGATCGAAGGGTTTGTTGTCGTTCAGCGAACGGATCACATAGTCGCGAAAGCCCCAGATTGTCCGCGGCGGATCATCGGCATAGCCGGCGGAGTCCGCATAGCGCGCCAAGTCGAGCCACATCCGCGCCCAATGCTCGCCATAAGTCTTCTTCTCCAGCAGGCGATCGACGAGGTTCTCATAGGCTTTCGGATCGGTATCGTTCACGAATCGATCGACTTCTTCGATGGTCGGCGGCAGACCGGTCAGGTCGAGCGACAGGCGTCGGACGAGTGCATAGCGATCCGCTTCCGGCGAGGGTGCCAGATTTTCGCGGAGCAAGCGCGCGAGAATGAAGTGGTCGAGTTCGTTTCGTGGCCAGTCTTGATGAGCCGCCAGCGCGGGCAATTCCGGACGCATCGGTTTGACATAGGACCAATGAGCGGGAAATGCCGCGCCTTGCTTGACCCAGTCGGTCAGCAGTTGGATCTCGTGTGCCGACAGCGTCTTGCCCGAGTCGCCAGGCGGCATGCGGACGTCATCGTCGGTGCTGCCGATCCGCGCGATCAATTCGCTTTCCTCCGGCTTGCCGGCAACGATGGGCAACTCGCCAGATTCGGCGGGCGTCGTCGCGCCCGCTTGCGTATCAAGTCGCAAACCGGCTTGACGCTCCGCCGGATCAGGACCGTGGCAGGCGTAGCACTTATTGGACAGGATCGAGCGAATGTCGCGATTGAAGTCGATCGTTTTTTCAACCGAATTCGCGGTATCCGGAGTCGCATGGACCAAGGCTAACGACAAGGCGAAGAGACAGAGTGAGGCCGGAGAGTACTTATTCATATTGGTTCAGGCTACTAATGTTTCGGCCGAACAGATGGCGACCAGTGACAATATCTTTGCACGAAGCTTCCCGTCGGATTCAGATCGTACAAGGACATAAACGTGCAGATCGGATACTAATGCGAACTCCGACGAAGGGATCTCGTAGGCATCGCCGTTGTTCATCTTCACGAGTACGGGGCCTTGCTTGATCAATTCGGTAAGCGCTTCGCGGTCCATTGTTGAATGCCCTCATCAAGTCTGATCTTGGCAGGGATTACTTCTTAAACATCGCATCGCCTGGATTCCCGCGCGACAGCAGATATGCCAACAAGTCGAGAACCTCGTCCTGATTCAATGTCTTCAACAAATCCTTCGGCATTAAGGATACCTTCGAAGGGGTCACCTCGTCGACCTGATCCGCCGGAACTTTCACGACCTTGCTGATGTCTTCGGGGTCGGTGAGTACGGTCAGGGTGCCATCTTGCTTGCTGAAGACGAGCCCGGCGTAAATCTGGCCGCCGGTCGTAACCACCACCGACGCACGAAATTGGTCGGAAATTACTTTACTGGGATCGACGATGGCGTCGGTCAGGTCCTTGAGATTGAAGCGGCCGGCCAGTTGCGTGAGGTCCGGGCCGGTAGCTCCGCCGTCGCCGCCGAAGCGATGGCAGACGACGCAGCGGGCGGCTTTGTACATCTTCTCGCCGTTCTTGAAGTCGCGGCCTCGGAGCTTGTCTGTTGCCATTGCAATCACTTCGTCCACGGTGTACTCATGGCCGGGGCCGATCGGTTTGGGCAACTCGGGCGCGACGTACGGCTTGCGGACCCCGCTGGCTTCGATGGCGAGCCGTTCGGTGTCGGTACAGTTGGCGAACGCTTCGTTGTCGATGTTGGTGAGGAACTTCGGATAGCTCGCCCCGCCGCTCCAGGTGCGTGCTTTGTTGAACCAGGCGAAGTACGTTTTCCGCAGGTCGAGCGTCCAGCCGGCTTTCAGGTTCCGCAGATTGAAAGCGTAAAAATACTGTTGCTGATCCGGCTGGTTGGCGAGCATCGCGGCGATCGTGCCGCCGTAGCCCGAGTTGCGGCTGAGTAGTTCGCCGATCGGCTTCTGTGAGGCGACTCGCTCCTGAGCCAGCAACGGCACCAACTTCTTTGCCGCGTTCGGTGATTGAAAGTGAATCATCAGGATCGCCAGTTCGCGGTTGACGAAGTCCGACTTTTGCGGGAACAGATCGTCAAACTTTTTCGTCAGCGCGGCGCACGTCTGCTCGTCGGGGCTGCCGAGCCGTATGAGCGCGAGTTGGTAGGCGCGCAGCAGGCCGAGTTGTTGACGTTCATTCAGCTGGCCGAACTCGACTTTGCTGAGCAGTCGGAGATTCGTTGGCAACAAGTCGGGATCGGCTTGGCGTGCGAGCGCAACGCAACACTCAATGATCATGTCGTACCGGAATCCGCTATAAGCCTGTCGCAGAGTCGTATTGTCCATCTTTTGTTCATCCAGCCGGAGTTGTTCTTCCGTCGCTAACAATTCGGGCAGCCACGTCTTGATCGGCATACGTTCCAACGCCACACGCGCGGCGTAGGCGATTTGGCGGTCCTCAAGGTGCATCGTGCGTTGCAGCAAAAGTGGGATGAACACCGGGTCGGTGTACTCACCGACGTGAAACCCCTCGATGGGGCGGCGCACCTGTCGGAAGTTCGTAATGATTTGCTGTTCAAGCGTGGGCTTCGCGCCGACGATAATCGTCGGCGTCCGCGCATCGACCGGTTTGGTGTCTTCTCTGCCGACGTAGGTGACCCGATACAACTCCGACTGAGCGCCTCGGCCGCCGATGGTGAAGTACAGGGCTCCGTCTTTCCCGACCGTGCAGTCGGTCAGCGGCAGCGGTGTGCGCGAGAGGAACTCTTCCTTCGTCGCGGTGTAGCTCGAACCGGACGGCTCCATGTGAATGGCGTACATCGTGCCGAAAGTCCAATCGCAGAGGTAGAGCGCCCGCTGATACTTCGCGGGGAACTTGGTGCCGTAACCGAACTCGACGCCCACCGGCGAACCGGGTCCGATGTTGATCAGTTCCGGCAGGCTGTCGATGTAGTAGCTGGGCCACTTGCCAGTGCCGCTGCGCCAACCGAACTCGCTGCCGCTGGTCGCATGGACGACGCGCGTCGGACGATACCAGGGCGAACCGATATCCCATTCCATATCCGCGTCGTAAGCGAACATCTCGCCATCCGCATTGAAAGCGAAGTCGAATTCGTTGCGATAGCCGCTAGAGAAAACTTCCCAGTTCTTTCCGTCCGGATCGACTTGGCAAATCCAACCGCCCGGTGCGAGCACTCCCGCTGCATGCCCGCCGCCGTCCCATTGCCGAGGCAGCAACAAATCTTCGTCCCAGTTCGGCATCAACCGGCTGGTCAAACCTTCCGGCAATGTCGCGCGGAGTTGTTCGCTGCGCGGGCCGCCCATCGTCTGTGGCGGAGCATTGGTCTTGATCTGAAACGGCAGATGCGTGTGATTGCCCGCCGCGATGAACAGCGATTTTCCATCGGGCGACAGCCGAATCGCGTGCGGCCCGTGTTCGCCGCCGCCGGGAATGTCTCGCAGCTTCTCCACTTTGTCGAACTGATCGTCGCCATTGGTGTCTTGGCAGCGATACAGCCCGCTGCCTGGTCCGCCGTTGCAGACGACGTACAGCGAATCGAAGGCATACAGCAATCCGTGCGCGCCGGAGACCAGCTTGCCGTCGCTCTTCACGTCGAGCCGCTCGACTTTTGTCTCTCCGTTGCTGCCAATCGCTGGCGGAGTGACGCGGCACAGGCCGAGATTGCCTTGGTCGCTGACGATCAACCGGCCCTGCGGATCGGCCGTGATGTTGACCCACGAGCCGAGCGTTTCCTTGGGCACGGTGTACAGCAACTCGACTTGAAAACCCTCGGGCACGTTGAACACATCGCGGTCCCGTGCGACCAGCCCGACCGGTTTGGAGAAGACGTCACCCCAGGGTTGGACACCCATCTTGCCGAACGTCCGCAATGCAACCGGCTGATCCGGCTGGCCCTTTTCCACGGCCTTCCAGCTCTCGTCCGAGACGACATACCGCACCTCGCCGTCAGGCATCGTCAGCGCAAGCTTGCAAGCGAAGGCCGCTATCCCACCCGCGTTGGCAACTTCGGCACGCAGCACGTTCTTGCCCGGTTGCAGATGCTTCTGAATGTCGACTTCGATAGGCGTTTGCCACTCGTCGCTGGCCGCCACGCGTTGGCCGTTGACAAACAACGTCATGCGATTGTCCGACGAAGCCTTCAGCCACGCGTACTTCGAGCCGCCGTCGAATTCTTTCGTCAGGACATACTGCCGATTCGCGTCGGGCCCCCAGATCCAAGTTGGTTTTGGTCCTTGATCGAGGCTGGCACGATCCGGCGCGGGCGCCTCGGGCTTGGCTTCGATGGTAGCTCTGACTTGCGATGCCGCCACGGTTGGTTGCTGTGTGAACGTCTCGCCTGCATTTAAAGTGAGTGGACCACCCAAAACGAGCCCAAGTGATAGAGTTCCAAACCATGTCGCTCGGGTTCGACGGCGGCAATACGAATCATAGAATGTCAAGACTAGGACTCCAGTTGTATCGGGGATAACGAGGCGGGCAGCCGATCAGGAGCGATAGGCTGTAAGAGGCAGTCAGGCGGGGCTCTGTGCTTCAAAGCGAGCGACTTCTTCCTTGAGTTGATTGGCGAGGCGCGTGAGAGACTGAATCGTGAGATTAGTGGCGTGTGAAGTACCACTATTCTCGCTGCGTAAGGTCTCGATTTGATCTTCCAGAAGTTGCAGCTTTCGACGCGTGGTTTGTAACTGCTGGGAGTTAGACAAGTTCATAGTGTTATCTCCACCATTCCCTTCGGACGTTCGGATCGATCCGACGCAAAAATCTCTTCAACAAGCAACGTGAAGCCATCGTAATTGACAAGTTCGAGTTGCAGAAACGGAAAGCCCGCCAGCAACTCACTCTCCGCTTCTCGGTCTTGAGAGAATCTCTCATCAATGAGCAGTACGCAATCGACGTCATTCGGCTCTGGCACGTCCGTGACAAAGCTGCCGTTTTCAGCCAATCGTTTAACGGCAAGCCGCAGGCGACGATGTTTCGGGACGCGCAGTCGCCTGCGGCTTGCCGTTAAACGCTGTGATCATAAAATCTTACGACTGGAATCAACGCCGAATGTGGCGCTGTCCAACTAATTAGTGCTCGTGTCCGCCGTGAAACAGCATGTCGTCCTTGTTCCCGCGAGCCGTGATGTAGGCGATCAAGTCGAGGATCTCGTCGCGCGTCAGCTTCTCGAGCAAGCCCTTGGGCATGATCGACACGGGTGACTTCTCGCGGGCGTCGATCTCTGATTTCTTGATCAGTACAGGATCGGCCTTGGCTAACGGGTTCTCGATGACTTTCACGATGTCGTCGTTCTCTTCCAGAATTAAACCCGTGATGATCTTGCCGGAGTTCAACTCGAACAGATACGTCTGGAATTTCTCGTTGATCTGTTTCGACGGATCGAGGATCTCGGCCAGAATGTCGACCGCTTTATACTTCGGGTCGAGTTTAGATAGGTCGGGGCCGATCTCTGCGCCCACGCCGTTCAGCTTGTGGCAGGCGACGCAACTCGCCACCGTAAACAGCTGCTTCGCGTTGCCGAACGAATGGCCATGCTCCATCGTGGCAACTGCCGAGGCCAGGTCTTCGAACTTCCACTCCGTGCGCGGACGATTGAACTTCAGTAACTCGTCCTTGATCTCCAGTGGATGCGCCGCAAGGTATTCATCGGGATTCGCGAGATAAGAGTCGAGGTCTTCGACTACGTACAACGCACCATACATCCGCCGCCAGTGACCGGGATAGGTACAGACATACGGATAAACGCCGGGCGTCGAGGGAGCGGTGAAGCTGATCTTCTGCGACTCGCGAGGTTGGAGCAACTTACTCTTCAACAAAATCTTTCCCGAGTTCGGCACGTATTGACGCTTCGCCGCATCGGGCGATTGGGCGGTCGCTTCGGCCATCAGCCCGATCTCTTCCATCGCACCGGGTTGCGTGATGACGAAGTTGTGAGGCATCAAGTCGCTGTTGCTGAAAATGAACTCGACGGGCTTGCCGGCTCGCAACGCGATCGACTCCTTGTCATAGGACATCTTCTCCAGCACGGTGCCGATCTTCACAATCCGCACACCCAACTCACTAAGTTCCGCGCGTTTGGCCTTCATCTGGTCGGGCGGGAGTTGACGCGTGAGTGCATCGACGAACTCGAACGTGTCCGCAGCGGCAGGCGTCGTCCGATCCGCAGCGGGCGTGTTCTTGATCACGTTCAATAAGACTTCCACGAGTGCCGGCGCTTCCTCCGGCGGCCAAGTCTTGTGCGGGAGGCGTTGCAGCGCGCGAATGGCGGCGATGCGGTCTTTGTCTTCCTTAATGAATTTGGCGAGCGCCTGGAAGGTTTCCAGTTCCTTGCCACGTACAAACGTGAGAGCATCCATCGCCGCGCGGCGGATCGTTGATGCCGGACCGCCCCCTTCCAAAACGAATTCGACACTCTTCTTCGGTGCAGGATTGCCCTCTGACTTGAAGACCTCGGCGCGCGTGTCGTCCAAAACTTTGATTGTGAAATCGTTCAGCCGCTCGCCGAGCGAGCCTTCGGTCCGGTTGTAGATCACGATGCGGTCGATCGGCACCAACTCGCCGAGATCGACTTCCCAGTAGGCTTTATTCGTGTTCTCTTCGGTGTGTGTCAGTGTGCCGGAGCCGTAGACTCCATCCGTGTTACCGTCGATCGCACGTTCCGCAACGCCACCGCTCGCCGTATTCTTTTGGCTGGCACGACCGCGTCGAGCGACATTCTGATCGCCGCTGTAAACCTCTACTTCGGCGAGCGTCAAGGTGCCGCGTTTCGGCAACTCGATACGGACATATCGGCCTTCGGTGCCCTTCGACGCGTTGGCCGCCAACGCGGTCGGTAATCCATGCAAGAGCGGTTCGACTTTGTCATACAACGAAGCCCGAATGCTGGCGTCAGGAATCAGAGGCATCGCGGCGAGGAAGTCCTGCAGCCGCTTGGTATCGCCTGCGGCCAACTCCCATGCCTTCATTGCGTTCCCGTCAACGCTGACGAGCGAAACGTATCCAATCTGTCGGAAAATCGGCTGCTTCGCCGAGGTGGCAAGTTTCTCCAATTCAGAACGGGCCGCCGTCAACTCTTCCGCGCTGCGCCCGGTCAACTGACGAACAAGATCAAAGACGACATCAGGTTCGGCGTTCGTCTGCGTTGCGTCGAGCGAACGAATCGCATCCATCACGACACGTAACTCGGACTTGTTATCCAGCTTGGCCAATCCTTCGACGGCTTCACGGCGATGCTCGTCGCGCAGGCCTGGTCGATAGAGCATTTCGATATAGACGGTACGATTGCGTTTCTCGTTCAAGAGCTGGTCGTTGGAAAGATTCTTCAAGAAGTATCTCGCGCCGGCCTGAGACGTAAACGGCACGCGGGCTCCGCTGGCGACCGCTTCTTTCCAGTAGCGATCCAACGCCTTCATCGTCTCGTCGCGGACGTAGTCGAGGTAGATATCCGTCGGCTCTTCGGCAGCGATCAGCGGAACCTCGACGGCCTCGGGAGTCGTCAGGAAGCTCGCGGCGCGAACAGCTTCCAAGCGAACTCGCGGATACTCATCCGCGGCCAAACCATTCAGAAGTGCCAGCGTGTTCGGAATGCGATCCCGCCAATGGCAGAGGACGCGCGTGGCGGCCGCCCGTGCGAGTGGCTCTGGCGATTGCAGCATTCGCTGAAGAAGATCGCGATCGACAACATTGTGATGCTGATGCACCCACAACGCTTCCATCATGTGATGCTCGTAAGCGGTATCGTTCTTGTCGAGGTTGCTCGCCCATTTCTTCGTGGCCGCGATGACTTCGCCGCTGTTGCGAGCGCTGAGTTCAATCTTGGCGCGACTACGCACACGATTATTCGTGTCCTTAAGCAACTCGAGCAAGTTCTCGATTGATTCGCCGGCGATCTTGGGCGGCGTCAGTAGCGGGCGACTTGGATAAGTCACGCGGTAGACGCGGCCATGCGTCCGATCGCGATTGGGATCGCGGAGATTGTGCTGCATGTGGCCGATGATGGGGTTCTGCCAATCCGTGAAATAGAGCGATCCGTCAGGAGCGATCTCGATGTCGATCGGACGGAAGTTGGGATCGGACGAGTACAAGATCGGCTCGACTTCGGTGCCGATAAAACTGGCTCCGCTGTCGTCCAGCTTGTATTGCAAAATCCCTTGAAAGCCGATCACGTTGGAAACGAGCAGGTTCCCCTGATTCTCGTCAGGAAAATGACCGCTCGACAGGATTTCGGTTCCGCCGCAGGGTCTCGTTCGCTGTTGGTAAACGGTCGGCGGCCGAGAATGTTTCGCCGGGTACTCAAGATGCCCCGAGAACAAAGCTCCGTCGTAAGGCACCGCGCCTGTTCCATCGTGAACAATGTCACGCCCCCAGTAGTCGAACACATGTCCGTGCGGGTTGGCAAAGCCGTGCGTGACGTACACATCGAACTTCTGGGTGCGTGGTTCGTAACGGAACACTCCGGCATTCGAGCAGCGCTGGGACGGTCCCCACGGCGATTCGACTTGCGATTGATGAAACGTTCCTTCCTGAAAGTAGATGCCGCCGCCCGGATCATAGGCAAAGCTGTTCGAGCCGTGATGGGTATCGGCCGAGTCGATGCCGCTGACAACACGCGTCCGCACATCGGCAACATCGTCACCGTCCGTATCCTTCAAGAAGTAGATTTCGGGTGCGGTGGCGACGAGCACACCGCCTCCCCAAAACTCGAAGCCCGTGGGGTTATGCAAACCGCCCGCGAAGGTTTTGCATTTGTCGGCTTTGCCATCGCCGTTCGTGTCTTCCAGGATCAACAGCTTGTCATCCATCTTACTTTTCGGCTTCCAGTGCGGATACGACTCCCACGCAGCGACCCACAGGCGGCCTTTCGTGTCGAAAGCCATTTGCACCGGGTTTACCATTTCCGGGAACATCGCTTCGTCCGCGAACAGATTAACTTTCATGCCCTTGGCGACTTCCATGTTGCCGATGGCCGATTCGCCGGACAGGAATTCCCAGGTGCCGTTCGGACCGGGGCCGGGCTTGTTCGTGATTACCGGTATGAAGTCGGGCGTATTGCTGTCGTCGACCGCAAGTTCTTTCCCTTGAGCCGCCGCCCAAATCCGCTGGTCGCGATTGGCCGTCATG
>CAUJKL010000113.1 GCA_963204995.1 Planctomycetota bacterium
GAAGGCGGTCAGCGCCGTGGCGAGCTGCTGGTATTCGCGTTCGGAGATACCGCCGTGAGTGAGTGCCTGCGATAGGTCACCAAGCTTCTTTCTAAAGCGTCTGCGACTACGGAGATTGAGTACCGAGTGTGTTGGTAGCACGCGATATCCCAAAAAATCAAGCCCGCACGTGGTGCGATACAGCGGGGTCTCCTCGCGCAATCGTAGATCAAGCTGGTCGTGTAGAAACTTCGCACTATGTTTGGCAAGGGCACGAAGCGTCGTTCGGCAATCGTCCCAAATGACACAGTCGTCCATATACCGGACATAGAACCGGCAGCGCTGGTGTTCCTTGATCCAGCGGTCAAAGTGACCCAGATAGTGGTTCGCCAAGTGTTGTGATGTCAGGCTGCCGATGGGCAGTCCACGATGGGAAGTGGTGGCGTGACCGTCGATGATGCGATCCCAGAGATCCAACAGACGCGCATCGCCGAAGTGACGGCGCAGCGAAACCTGGAGGTTCGCGTGCGAGATGCTGTCAAAGTATTTTCGCATGTCGAGCTTGATCGCATACTTGGCGCGACGTGAGAACTGACACGCTCGTTGAATCGCGGCCAGTCTCCCCTTCCCAACGCGACAGGCGTAGGTGTCGTGGATCAGCCAGCGATCCAAAACCGGCTCACACACCTGCATCATGGCGTGATGCAAGACACGGTCGCGAAAGCAAGGCGCGGTAATCAACCGCAGCTTGGGATCACGAATGCTGAATTGCGTGTACGTGCCGAGAGGAATCCGGCCAGAAATGACATCTCTGGAAAGTTGAGCGAGACTCTCTTCCAAGTTGCCTGCAAATGCTTGCACGTCGCCACGATCGCGCTTCCCGCGTTGCGCAAGATAGAACGCCTTGCGAAGGTTGTCGCGGTCAAGGATCTGTGGAAACAGATTCTTCGCTCGTTTCACCTTCTTTCCTTCCAGCTTGAAGATAATTCAAGAGTCGCTCGCCGTACTTCTCGACGCGCGATTCACCGACTCCGTCGATCTTTTGAAGTTCGGACTTGCTGCTGACCCCTTGCTGGACAATTTGAGCCAATTGCTCGTTGGTAAAAACCGTGTAAACCGGAACCCCATCCTCGCCAGCAAGTTCTTTGCGTAGATTGCGAAGCTCTGCAAAACGGGCGAATTCCTGCGGCGAAAGAAGCTCTTTATAGTCGATGCGCGGGCGTTGGTTACTGCCCGATTTGTTACTTGTCGGCGCAATACTTCGGTCAAGACAATCTACACAGATCGCCCAGAACGAGTTTTCGCCGAGATCAACCCAGCGACGATCCACGGCCAACACCCGGTGAGTCGACAAACATTGATTCAACTCGCGCTCCGCTTCGGCGGAGTCTCGGGTGGGAATTTGAAAAAAGTGATATGCCATCTGATCGTTTGTTCACTATTCTAATACATTTGTACACCGCCGCTCCGCTCGTCACTTCGGCATGACGGGCGGGGCTGCCGCCCTGCGCCCGTCAGCCTACGTGACGGGCTCCGCTAACTCACTTGCTTGCTTTACTTGACGGAACTGGAGACACGAAAGCCGAGGTAGTAGTCCCGGCTCGACGGCGAGTACCAATCGCGGTACGCCGACCGGCAGAACTGAGGCGAGAAGAACCAACTGCCGCCACGAAGCACACGGAACGAGCCAACGGTCGACACGAGCGGGGCACGACCACCCGGTAGTTTCTCCTCGTACCAATCGCGACACCACTCCCATAAGTTCCCATGCATATCGTACAAATGCCACGCGTTCTCACGCTTCGTCCCCACGCGATGGGCGTACTTCTCGTCGATGTCCCAAGCGTTTGCGTCAAACCAGGCGTACTCGCCCAGCCGGCTAGCATCATCGCCAAAGCTATAACTTGACGTTGTTCCGGCCCGGCAAGCATATTCCCATTGAGCTTCGGTCGGTAACTGATAAACCAGACCTTTCGGCAAACGGCCCGCCGCAATCTCCCGTGTCGTTAACGCTTCGCAAAACTTCACGGCATCCTCCCAACTCACATACGTCGCCGGGTAGTCAGAGCCCTCGCGGACATAGTCCTGGCCTTTCCAAGGCTCCGTCCCCATCACGGCCTGCCACTGACCCTGCGTCACTTCCGTACGTCCCAGCCAGAAGCCACTTGTTAAGGTCACTGCCACTTGGTCTTCATTGCCACTACGATCCTGTTCGCTGGGCGGGCTGCCCATCGTGAATTGACCGGGTGGACACCACACCATTTCCAAACTGAGTTCCTCGTTGAACTTGCGAACCTCCCCGGCCTTGGTGCCGTCCGGTGACCCGCCCCCGATCGTTCCGAACGAGAACTCCAGGGCTTCGACCGTCAAATCACCGCGCAGGAACGGTCGTTGTGAATCGGTGAATCGGTCGGCCACATACACCTTTGTCTGGAGGCTCGCGTATCGAGACAGTTCATTGAGCGTCACATTCCCGTTCTTGTCACCATCGGCCTTGCCGTCCAGACCCTCCAGCAGGAAGTGCATGAACACACCGTGCCCAAACTTCTCGTCTTCCCAGGAGACCTCACCGGCCGTGCAACTGTTGAGCAGAATCAAGCCTTCCGGCAACCGATCGCGCTGGATCGCATTAGCAAACGATCTGGTCGACTCGGTCAGGGTTTTCTGACCGCCGACCTGCGGGTCGTTGCGGCAGGCATCGACCAACACCAGCTTGAGCGCCGCCGCCGAGTTCTTCATCTGTCCGTAAATCTTATCTAGCGAAATGAGCGTCTCTGGAGCACCTAGTCGAGCCTCGGTGGGACAGAGATAGCTGCCGCCTTGGAGGTGTGCGCCATGACCGCTGAAGGCCAGGACAACCATATCCTCCTTACCCGCTAGATTGAGTACCAAGTCGATTTGTTGCTCGATATTGGCTTTGAACGGCAGGAAGCGTTTCTCCTGCGCATCGTCGTGTAGCAGTTTCACTTGCCGTTCGGGAAATCCCGATGCCACAAGCCGATCCCGCAAGGCGCGCATATCAGCACCACAATAATGCAAGTCTTTGACGTGAATGTAGTCGTCGATGCCGATCAGAATGGCCCACTTCTGGCCGCCGAATTGGTTCCGCGTAATGTTCCGAGCGTCGCTATTCGCCTGACACCAGCCCACGACGGGCACCAACATGATCAACATGACCGCCAGGAGTTTTCGCATGGGAAGGTTCTCTCGAAATAAGTGACCCGCTCTTCGTTCGCCAGAACGGCTCGCATGTTAGGTGGTGCCGTTTTATCGTAATAAGACCGCGCACGCATGACAACAAGCAAGAGGCAGGCACAGATGGGATGTTGCGCGAGACGGTGTACTGGGCGGGAAAAATTAGCTACAACCCCGCGTTTCAACCATGCTCACCACCGATCCCGCGTCGGTGGAAGCCTGACTGGCCGGCTACAACCCCGCGTCTCAAAGGCAGCGCCGAATGGCATCGCGATCAAAGTTTCCAAAAGTCCTCACATAAAAGCTATCGTCTAGAATCGGTGTCATGGCGTGGGCAAAGGCTAGGTTATTCATCAAGCTGAGGGCCGTTTCCAGCGGCGACGCTTCCAGGCAGCACCCAGCCAGTACATGAAAGTGATTGGCCACCAAGCCAATCCTGGCGACTTGGCAGTTCCTCTTTCGCATCGCGCGAAGAATCATTTCGCGGGTCGTCAACAAGGATGATTCCCGCACGTCACACAAGTGTTCACGGTTCTCCATGACCAGATGCAAGTTGAAAAGATACTGCCCGTGGGAACTGGTCCGGATCTTCGACAATTCGACATCCCGATCGAGGAACTGGGCGGATTCCAAACGTGCTTGGATACGAGGGTCAATCAGGCGATGGCGTTCCGCTTGTTTGGCGACGTATTGCTGTAGCGTTGCATTGTTGGCTTCGCCAACGCTTTCGAGGCGATAATTCCGCCGGAATGCTTTGGGAATCGACGCTCGCACCAGATACTGCCACCGGCCCTTGACCGACCACATAACCTTGGCGGGCGTTACATCAGGTTGCGTGCTGAGAAGAAATTGATGGGTCGTCTCGTCAAGTGTTCGGTATTCCAGAATACGTACCTTGTCGGCTTCGGTTGCCAACCGTAGGGCCTCGAGCCATTGGCTTGGTTCAGGCAATCGCGAAAGGGAGAAGAGCGTCAGCGAATAATTGAGTTGATAGGCGATGCGAATGTTGTCGGCGGTGTAGATCGGCTTCACGTCTGACATGGGGGGATTATAGCAGATGGCATCAGGGGACGCTGTAGCTGATCAGTCAGCGCTCCACCGGCACGGGGCCGGTGGGGGCGAGCGCGCAAGTGGGGATGGGTTTTTGGGGTAGGCCGCTACACGCCCCTCGAGAGGTGTTCGTCGATCTCCGCGCGCCGCTTGTCGCTGGGGGCCAGCGCTCGGGCTCGCTCAAAATATGGCTGCGCTTCGTCCGGCCGTTTCAGGCGTTCCAACGTGATCGCCGCATTGAGTTGGGCGGCGAAATTGCCGGCGTCTATGGCGATGGCATCTTGAAAGTGCTGGAGTGCCTGTTCGTCTTCGTTCCATTCGAAATCTGCTAGACCGAGGCCGATGTGAGCCAAGATGTTGCTCGGTTCTCTCTCAAGGACTTTCGCAAATTGCTCCTTCGCTTCATCACAGCGGCGAAGCGTGAACAGAAGTTGCCCCAAGTTTAGCCGCAACGAAACGTCATTGGGAAACTCGCTGATTGCGGCACGCAGATTGCGTTCCCAACGCTCAGTCGTCTCGTCGCCTCCGGGGCCGAACGCCTTGGTAGGATTCCTGCCGTTAAGTTGGTAGTCATAGGTGGTCAAGTCTTCGTTGCCGGCGAGTGCCACTTCACCGGAAATGCCGCGTTCGGCTTGCAACCGAAGGTTCGAAAGCCGGCCCGATCGTCCGCCAAGTTGCGTGGCGCGCTGCTCCAATTCACCGACCTGATGAAACTGGCCGGCGGTCAGCCGATCGCGCGCCGATCGATAGCCTGCCTGCTCGGCCAATTGCGACGATTTCATTCGTGCATCTGGCGACAGTCGTTCGTTGCCAAGTCCTTCCAATCTTGCCAGGGCCGCTTCGGGATCGGTTTGCAAGTCCCGTTCAACGAGCGCGAGTTGCCGTGCGATGTCGTTGCCTTTGGGACGCAACACCAATATGAGCACCAAGCAAGCGGCTGCCGCTAGCGCGATGGCAAACAGCCGATTCCGCGCGAACGGCGTTGTTGGCAAGTCTACGCTCGGGCCGTGGGGTGGGGCTTGCTCACGCTGCGCTTCGGAACTCGCATCGCCATCCAGGGCTGGCAACTTAATAGCTTCCTGGCGGATCATTTCCGTCAATACGTCTCGACAATAGCCGCACGCCGCGAGATGCTGAACGAACGCATCGTGCTCGCCCGCAGAAAGCTGCTGGTTCTCCCAACGATCAATAAAGTCGTCATCGTCCAAAAAGTGCGGGCCGTCGGGAACGGACTCCTCGGCGACCGCATCCCGCAGCAACTGGACCCAGAGATTCGGACGCGATTGTGGTTCCGTACTCATGACCGTGCCTCCTCAACGTAGTCTTCCTCAATCACTTCGCGGAGCAGTCGTACCGCGGTTTCGCAATTGCCAAATAGATGTTCGCCGCAGTCACGAAAGACCGACGAGAGTGTACCATTGGGTTGACAGATGATATCGCGAATCCGACCGAAGACTCGCTTTAGTATTCTATTGGGCGTAGCCGTGTGAATCTCCAAGGCAGCAGCGACTTCGGTTGGCTTTAGTCTCTCGACGAGAAGCAGTTTGGCAGCCGCTCGGTCGCTCGCCGGCGAGTCGTCCAGCGCCTCGCGGCACGCATTTCGGTAGAGGGAGTGGCAATCACGCGTAGCAGCATCCGTTGCCGGAGTGCTATCGTCGAGGCCAGCAAGATCTTTCCCATAGCGTTCTAGTCGCTCACGTTCGCGTTGGAGCCGTACGCTCGCTCGAGCAAGGTCTCGCTTGATTACAAACGACATATACTTGAGTAAGTTGCCGGTCCCGACGAAACCCCTGAGCTGCCCGGCTTTGGTCGGCGTCCCAAACAAGTCACTCTTTTTATCCTGCCACCACGAACGGTCGCTATTAAGAGACGGATCACTGCGGGCGGCCAATCGATTGACGAGGTCGTTGTGAAAGCGGTCGAAGTAAATGATGGCCGAGTCGTTGCCCTGCAGCACAGCTTCGACCAAGATCACATCGTGGATCAAGTCGCTACCGGCTTTGTCTTTGTCGGCGGCCGGTACTTTCCCACGGATTTTCGCGGCGGTGTCGTGCCCATCAGCTGTGCCATCTCCGGCAGCTTTCTTCCAGTTGTGCCTCCAACAGCCCCAAACACGCCGGAGATAGCCCGCATGTTCCGCCGTATCTTCATCCACCGACCGACCACAAATATCGGCGGTGTACTCTTTGATCCACTCGTTCATTTGCCCGACCAACTCCGAGCAACCCCGGTGAAAGTTGCTCATCCCTTGTTGACGTGAAAGCCACTCTTCGTCAGCCGCAAACAGTTCGGCATAGATCGGAAGGTTGGACTGCATAGTTCCGCTACCAAAGAGAGACACGGGCGAACCCAAAGTTGCGCAATCGAGGGGAAACTTACGAATGATCGCCCCCTGTGAGACGCCTAGTTTACCCGGCCCGACGGGTGAGTTCGAGCATCTCAGACCCCAAAAAATCGGGCAATAGGGTGCTCTGGCGAAGATCGCCTGATATTGCGGGCTGCTGTTTATCTATTTATGTCACTTTTGCAAACGTAGCGCGCAACAATTGCCTCCGAAGTATCTCTCCTGTTGTGAAAGCGGTTCCTTGTCGTCGGCCCCAACCGTGGCCGCTGGGACCGCTCGGCTTACTTCACTTGGTGAGGAGACAGACAGATGAGAAAAGAACTACACGCAGTCATGTTGGGTTTGTTACTTGTTGGTATGGGTGTGGGAGCCTATTCGGCGAGTCCCGCCTTGCGAGCCAAGGTCTCACGCGAGTCGCGTTCTTTGCTGGGTTGGACCGACGCGGCTCGCCAAGCCGACCCCGAGGGATTCACCACCTATGTCGAACGGCGTTTGGAAGAAGACCTCGGGAAACTGAACTCGACGCGTCGTGAATTGGCGATGGAGGTTGGAACTCTCGCCAAGAAAGAGAAGGAGCAACGCGAGTTGTTGGGCCATGCCGAGCAGTTCGCGGCCGAGTTCCGTGGTGTCTATCAGGATGCCGAGGGCAGCCAAACGTTCTCTGTCAGCGTTCGTAACGCGGAGTATTCAGAGCAAGAAGTCGTGCGTCAAGTCAGCTTGTTGCTGGCCGAGGCCGAAGGTTATCGACAGTCGCTTGACAAGTTGGAAGAGGTCCTCGGGCAGGCAGAACAACGACTTGAGGAATTGACGGTTCGGATCAGCACGACGGAATCGCAATTGGCCGCCACCGCAACGCAACGAGGATTGTTGCGAGCCCGCGTTCTGACCGACGAAGGCGAAATGCTGGTTGCGCAGGTGGACGAACTGTTAGACGAGAACAGCACCGTGATTCACGGCAACCCAGTCCGAAGCGTCCGTGAATTGCTGGCGTCCTCTCAAGCTTCTAGCCAACGCAGCCCCAGCCTGGAAGTGGCCCGCAGCTACCTGGCCGCGAAAGTGGAGATCGCCGTTCCCGAGATCGCGCACGCCGAGGAAGCGGACGCGAAGATCGGCGACACCGACAAGCAGCCTCAACGCGGTGCGA
>CAUJKL010000114.1 GCA_963204995.1 Planctomycetota bacterium
ATCCTCTTTGGAACAAGTTGTCGCCGCGCGATGTTGTCGATCACTCGGCGTTGCTGCGGCCAAAGAGGAATCCGACGAATGCCAGCGCGATCGCCAGTGCCGCACTCGTCGCCTGAGCCCCACCCAACGCAGCCACGCCGGGCAGGCCTAGATGCGTTCCAAACATGGCAACCGTTGCAGCCGGTAACAAGAATACGGACATCGTCCAACCACGAAACAACGAGCTGACCAGAAGCAAGCCGCCAGCCAAGCCGACATTCAAGCTGTTGAAAAATCGGCCAATGACAGGAAGCTTGAGCGGCTCGGTTTGTAGAACATCCAGTTTCACATCGCTAAGACCGTCTAGTTGGCGATTCTCGAATGCGGCGGCAGCAGCGTCGCGCAACTGCGTTCCCGATACGACGTTGTTCTGCCGCATCCACAGCACGCAGGCGATCGTCAAGCAAGCTCCCAGCAGGAACCGCACTCGGGCTCCGAAGAATCGGTTAAGCCACCTGTTGCTTGTGTCGCGAAGTATGTGCTGTGGCGGTTCCTTGCCTCCGCGAGCCTCGGCCAGCATCGCCTTGATGCGCTCTCGCTTGGCAGCGGCGGCCGCAACCGGATCTGCGCCACGTTCTTCCGGTCGAATGCGACTTGCGGCCCGCGACTGTTCAACCATGGCCGCAGCCAATCGTTGAGCTTGAGCGTGGGCGACGTCCGCGGATACACCCTGGGCCTTTAATCCCTCCTGTTCGACGCGCACCAAGTGCTCGCGAGTTTGCGTCGTCCGACGAGATTTGATACGAGCATCGAGCCGATTTATCAAGGGCTCGCGCCAAGCACGGAACCGCTTGCCGGCGCGGATTCCTGCTTGTTGTCGAAACTCCCTCGCGTCGAGTTTGGCTTCGAAGCCAAAGAGTGCTTCGAAGGGCGCTTCCCACGCGTCGCCACCGAATCTCGCGACGAACTCACGCAACGAAGTCTCGTCAACGCCTTGGATGCGAAGTTGCTTCAGCAAAGCTTCGATGGGTTCGAGTGCGAGCCGATGTTCCTCGATCGCCTTTCGATCGATGACGGTGTGGAAGAGAGTTCCGAGTACCGCGCCGATCACAATCGCTGCGCCACACCACCACAGCCATCCCAATACGAATGCGACGACCGCAACCAACAACCACGCGCCCAGCAAGGTAAAACGATCGCTCCAGGAACTTTGGAACGCGAACTGCCGTACCTTCTCGAATAAGAACGCTTGCTGCCGCATCCCGCTAATTACGAAATACGAACCGACAGTCGACAGCAGCAACGCGAACATACTGACCGCGAAGGCCAGACTGAACGGCAAGCTCGCCAACATCATCAGCAGACACACACCGCAGAACCCCATCGCCAACAGCCCGCGAATTCGTGCCGCGAAAGAATTGTTAAAAGCGGTGATGCTCGCTTCGAGTGTCGCGACTTGCGACTCGCTCGCTTTAAGACCTTCTTGCCCGAGGCCAAGAAACTCCTCCAGATCGGCGATCAAGGCACCCGCGTTTGCATAGCGTTCGTCCGGCGACTTCGCCACCATCCGCATCACAATGTCCGACAACTCCGGCGGGACTTTATCGACCACCAACTCAGGGCGAACGACCGGCTCGACACGATGTTTAGAGATAATGTCCATGACGGTATCGCCCGCGAATGGCGGCCGTCCGGTAAGCAAGGCATAGAGCGTACATCCCAGCGAATAGATGTCGGCACGATGATCGACGTTCGATGCGTTCCGGGCTTGCTCGGGTGCCATATAGTTCGGTGTCCCGATCACGGCATTTCGCATCGTGACGTTCGAGCGGGCGGAGGCCAACGACGACGCATCGGCATCACGAAGATCGGCAGCATCCAACTGTTCGGCGTCTGCATCGGGAGTCTTCACCAACCCCAGATCCGCGACTTTGACAACACCTTGCTCGTTGAGCATCAGGTTCGCCGGCTTGACATCGCGATGCACCATGCCGTGGTTGTGAGCAAACTCGAGACCGCGAGCAGCTTGCAGGATGTAACCGACCGCCGTCTTGGGATCGATCGGTCCCTGTGCTTCCGAGACGTCGGCCAGCGACTGTCCGCGGACATATTCCATGCTGAAGAAGTTCGTCTGGCCGTCGGTTCCCAGATCGTAGATTTGAACGACGTTGTGATGCGTCAGTTGAGCGGCGGCATACGCTTCGCGAGTGAAGCGGGCGAGAAAGGTTGGATTCTTCGCGAACCGCCGTTGAATCACCTTTAACGCGACGAGTCGGTCCAGCGACACTTGCTTGGCGAGGTACACGGCCCCCATCGCGCCGCTGCCCAGTTCGCGGATGATGCGGTAACCGCCCAATCGATCCGGCATCTTCGCTCGCTCGGCGGGTACGATTTCTTCGAACGCCGTGGCTTCGTTTCCGGTCGGTTCGTCGCCGACAGTTGGCTTTTCGCTGAAGTCATCCGCCAACGAAGTAGCCGTCCGGCCGCTGGAGACGACCGTGGCATCAAACTGCGCGACGGTTTTTTGTGGTGCGGGTGTTGGCTGTGATTGCGGCACTCGTACGATCGGCTCCGCATTGCTATCGGCCGGTATCTTCAGCTCGAAACGGTTTTGACATTTCGAGCATGTTGGCTTGTAGTTGCCGGGCTTCGCATCGCGCAGCTTCAAACGGTGCCCACAGTGTGGACAGACAATGACCATAGCGCAGATTCCTCTCCTGGCGAACGGCGAGCCAAGTGCAGAAGAACCCTCGTTGGCCGACAAAAGGAAATAAAATGAATCAGACCGACTACGATCCACAATTAACTCGCACCACTTCGCTTCCAGTGACTTTACCGGTGGCATAATGCAGCTGTCAAGAAACCGATTGCCGGTAGCCTCTCCTTTACAATGCGATATGATGCTTAGATAGTTTCTCTGTGCCGCAGGATTCTCGCCGTGAATAAGCACAAGCAAGCAACGCCTTTCGATCCGACCATCGACGCCTCGTCAGCAGAATTCGCTCGCTCAGCTGAGCCACCGCGAGGAGTAGCGCTGATTGAAGGGAGTACTCCTCAGCTTTCCGCCGAAACCAATGATCTGCTGCGGGATCGGTTGCGAGTCGCGTCTTTGTTGCTGTGCGTGGGATTTCTCGCCTTCTTCGTGAAAAAGCTGTTCGATCTCGCCAGCCACCAGACGACGTTCGACTGGGGTGTGTTCGCCTACCATGCCGCGATCACGGTCGTCACGGGCGCAGTCGGTCTGCGGCTGTGTACCGAGTGCCCCAAGATTCGCCGTCATCTGCGGATGGCCGAAGTTGCAGTCTTTGGCGGATCGGCGGTGTTCTTCTTTCTGGTCAGTTGCCGGATGCTCGCGGAAACCGCTTCCGAAGGTTACATCCGCTCGATCGCGCCGATCTGGCTGCTGCTGATCTTTACTTATGCCTTGTTTGTTCCCAATACCAGGCGGCGAGCGGCATGGGTGATCGGTGCGATGGCCAGCGCGCCGATCTGCCTAGTGTTCTGCTTCTGGTTCATGTCACCCGAGGCGCTCCGCGAGAACCGACACTTCCACGGTTATCCTCTTGAAGTGTCGATGCTGATGACGTTGTGTGCCGTGATCGCCGTGTGGGGTGTGCATACGATCGGCACCTTGCGACGCGTCGCCTTCGAGGCCAAACAACTGGGACAATACCGCCTGAAGCAACAGATCGGCCAAGGCGGCATGGGCGAAGTTTATCTCGCCGAGCACGTCTTGCTGAAGCGACCCTGTGCGATCAAGTTGATTCGTCCTGAGAAGGCTGGCGATGCCAAGTCCTTGGCGCGATTCGAACGTGAAGTCACAGCGACCGCAAAATTAACGCACTGGAACACGGTCGAGATCTTCGATTATGGGCGGTCTGATGACGGAACGTTCTATTACGTGATGGAGTATCTGCCGGGGTTGAATCTTGGGCAACTCGTCGAGATGCATGGCGCGTTGCCGCCCGAGCGGGCCATCCATCTGCTTACGCAAACTTGCGAAGCGCTCGGGGAAGCTCATCAAAAGAACCTGATTCACCGAGACATCAAACCAGCTAACATCTTCGCCGCGAATCGTGGCGGTGTGTATGATGTTGCCAAGTTGCTCGACTTTGGATTGGCAAAGCCGCTCGTCGACTTGGAGAATTCTGGGCTGACGCAGGAAGGCGCGATTACCGGTTCGCCGCTGTTCATGTCTCCCGAACAAGCTTCCGGCGATGCGCAACCCGATGCGCGAAGCGATATCTACTCGCTGGGCGCGGTGGCTTACTATCTGCTGGCAGGCGAACCGCCGTTCAATGGCGACAATGCGATGAAAGTGATGATCGCCCACGTCAGTAAACAGCCGATCCCGCTGATCGAGCGAAACGCTTCCGTTCCGGAAGACCTGAGCGCGATCGTGATGCGCTGTCTCCAGAAAGACCCGCAAGATCGCTTTCAAGACGCGGAGAGTTTGCAGGAAGCGTTGCTGGACTGCCGCGACGCGGGGAATTGGACTCGCGAGCACGCCCGTTCGTGGTGGAAAAACTACGGTTGCCCCAGCAAGAAGGCACTTGATCGGGAAGTTTTCGCCACGAATAGCGTTTGACAATTACGCATCTTGCACCAACGAAATGCCGCCGTCGCCAAACAATGCGTCGTTGCTCATTTCCTCGCGACAACTCGATGAAAGTGCAACTGCACCTCACGATCAACGACGCGGCGGACGCCCTCGACCAGACAGCGAGGCTCGTTGTCGGCTTGGCCGATGCGGATGATGTTGTCGAGCGATTCACCAGGGGGGACGGTGAAGGTGGTTTGGTTGATGATCTGGTTTCCGGCGTCAAGTTCTGGAACGATGAAGTGGCACGTCGCTCCGTAAGTCAGCATCCGATTCGCATACGCGTCGTGATAGGGCCGAATGCCGGGGAAGCTGGGTAACAGCCCGTGGTGCAGATTGATGATGCGACCGCCGGCGTACTTCCAACATGCCGCCGCCGTCAGGACACGCATATAACGCGCCAGCACGACGTAATCGACTTGATACTGATCCAACACCGCGACGAGTTGGTCGTCGTCGACACGCCCTTGCGAATCTCCGACGTTCTGCCAGGGCACGCCAAACTGTTCGGCGATCCCGCGACAGGCGTCACGATTTCCGATCATCACCGTCGGTTCGGCTTTGATTTGGCCGTCGCGAATCGCTCGCAACAGCGCGAGAGGGGTTTCCTGGCGGTAAGTCGTACAGATCGCGAGCCGCGGGCGCGAAGCTCGTTCATCGGGCGACCAGACCCGAATCGCAAGATTCTTGATCCTGCCGATCTCGTGTAACGCATTACGTAGCGTATCGAGTCGCTCGGCGGGAAGCGAAATTCGCAGCAACATCGCGAACAAAGCTTCCTCGTCATGGTCATACATCTGGACTTCGCTGATACTCGCCCCCTCGCCCGTCACGTAATGAATGATCGGGTCGACGAGGCGGACGTTGTCAGGACCAACGGCGGTGATGATGATTTGCATGGTGCGGAGGGATCAGGGAGCAGGGGCAGGGGCAGGGGGCAGATTTCAGATCTGAAATCTGAAATCTGAAATCTGAAATCTGAAATCTGAAATCTGAAATCTGAAATCTGAAATCTGAAATCTGAAA
>CAUJKL010000115.1 GCA_963204995.1 Planctomycetota bacterium
CCCAGCTTCTTTAACAGCGCTCGATGCTCCGCTTCAGCCGCTTTGAGCTTATCCTCGAGGCCGGAGCAATGCGCACACACTTTTTCCGTGTCGACTTCGCCCTCGCCAATCGCTTTCTCAATGCTGGCACAAAGCTGTTCACACTCGGTCAGGTGTTTCGTCAAGACACCGACGTCATGCTTGACATCGGCTTCTTGCGCCGCTTCGTCTCCCAGCTTGGCAATCTCCGACTTGGTCGCCGCGACATTCTTGCGAATTTCGTCGAGATGCTCTTTCGCGGTGGCGGGGGGAACCTGCTCGACGTGGTGCCCATAGGTGCTAAGGGCCTCGGCGTTCCTCCGCGCCGACTGCTGATAGGTCCAAGCGGACCACGGCCTGTAGCCGTTTCCGATCGAGCCAGTTTGCTTGTGTTGCTTCATCATGCGCGCCCGTGCCTGTAGAGCCGCATTCGGGGTTTGTTGTTGGGCGATTGCGAACTGGCTCAAACCGGCGAGTACGACGGCGGCCACGGCGGCCACATGCCGCGTTGTCAAGGAACCCTTACTAAACATGGTGAAACTCCTTGTGAAGACAGTGGCGAAACAAGCCGCGCTTTCAAGCACGACTACTCGGTCCGGCGGAAAACGCACCGACCATTTGTGAGGTTAGATGCACCGTCGTATGGCATTCTTCACAAGAAAAATGTTGTAGAATTCGCACTCCAGCGTGCCAATCCGCACACATCATCAACAGCGAGACTGCCCGCGCACAATCCGAAGGAGAAGCGTGGGTTATGTCGCGAGACGAACGGGATTGGCCCGGGAAATGCGAGCCTCGCCCCAGGGGAATGTCCATCCCGCGATGCTCCATGTTCAAGGCGCATCTGATGGCCACGATTTCCAAGCAAAAGATAAGATAATTGTCGAAATGTCTGACACGCCGCGAAGAAACCCGCTAGTCGCCGCATCCAATGCTGGTAGAGAGGAGACGTGCCGGACTGACAGCGACTCGCTCACGACGGTCGTGTCGGCTTGCCAACGCGGCGACCGCGAGGCACACCGACAGCTTTACGATTCGTGTCACCAGAACATCTTCCGGTTGGCGGTGCGAATGGTCGGGCTTCAGGATGCCGCCGACGTGACGCAGCAGGTGTTCTTGCAGGCGTTCCGCTCGATTGGTCAGTTCAACGGGCGGTCGCGTTTCGAGACTTGGCTGTACCGGTTGGCAGTGAACGAGTCGCTTCAGCATCTGCGACGTAACCGGCGATGGAGGCACCAGACACTCGATTGGGAGCCGATGGACGAAGCACATCAGGGAGACGAGGCCGAGCGGAAGGAGCTGTTGGACGAGGCGCTCGCGCGAATCGACCCCGATTTGCGTGCAATCTTCCTGCTCCGCGAAGTGGAGGGATTGTCTTACCATGAGATTGCCGAGGCGCTGCAGATTCCCGGAGGGACGGTGGGATCACGGCTCAATCGGGCGAGACGCGATTTGCGACAACAGCTTTCGGAACTTGGATTTAATCTTTAGCCCACGGATGTCAGTTCGTGTCTGACTCGATAATCAAGGTGCGTGAACTCGATAACATGGATTGCACTGAAGTGAAACAACTCCTATCCGCATATTTCGACGATGAACTTGCATCCGAGGAACGGATTGCGTTGGCGGAACACTTGGCGGGCTGCGACGAGTGTTCGACCGAGTTGGCTGGGTTCGAGCGACTCTCGGATATGGCACGCGGTTTAGATACTCCGATGCCTCCGCCCCAAATGTGGTCGCAACTCGAACGACAACTCGAGGAAGAGCGAGGCACGCAAAGGATTCAACTCACGAACCGCAGTCCGAGGCAGTATTTTTCCGTGCAACGACTGATCGCAGTTGCCGCATCGCTTTTGGTCGCGGTCGGCCTTGGCTGGTTGGGATACTCGACGTGGATTGGACATGACGGACACGATGGGTTCACTGCCGAGATGGAGCACTACCTGAACGAATTCCATCGTGACCCCGCTACGGCCCAACAGTTTCTGCTCGCGAAGTATGAAGGCCAAGCGGTGGATGCCGAGCAAGCGATGAGCCTGGTCGGCTATCGACCGGCCATTGCCGACGGAATGCCTGACGGCTACTCCGTCGAAACGACCTACGTGATGAAGATGCCTTGTTGCACCTGCGTGCAATGCCTGTGTAAGAGGAGCGACGGCAGTACCATTGCCGTATTTGAGCACGTTGACGACGAGGCAAAGGAATGGTTTGGGGGCCGACCGCAGATGTCGGCGAGCTGTGGCGGCAGGCAATGCAGCCTCGTCGAACTGGATGATCGCATCGCCGCAAGTTGGAAGCACGACAAGCGGCATCTTACGGTGGTCGGACTGCGCGACGTGGCGGAACTGACGTATCTGGTAGCTTGGTTTGACGAGCGAAAGAAAATCATCACTCAATGAATCCAGCCCGCACTTGATCACTTCTCTCTGATTTCCACGTCTCAACCTGCCGTAATGAGTGAAGTTGCTGCTATTTCAGTAAGTTTCCAGCGACCACCGGGAGTGGGTTGTTGTGTTCCGAGCGAAAGCTCGAATTGGCTGCGGCCCGGCCGCCGCAATTGCTCACGTTCCGGGTTTTTGCTGCGGAACCGTGAAGAAACGTGCTGATCGCGGCATCTAACTTGGCAACCGGCGTTACACCAATCAGCCAACAGTCCCCTTAAATTGCGATACAATGCTGAGCGGTTGCAGCGATCAGCGCAATCAAGGTTGCCGAACGGTGGCACAATCCGGCAGTCGATAGCCGCAAAACGAGGTTCGGAATGCAAAACCCCTTTCAAACTGAATGGTGCCGTGGTTTCTACGCCAAACATCGGGGCAAGTTGTGGATCGCCCAAGCCGTCGCGCTCCTGGCCATTGGGTTCGCGATCGCCGCCGAGCCACAAAAGTTCCGTCAGCAGCTCGACGATTTATTTTGAGCATCGCTGCAAACCCGGTGACCGACTCGCGTAAGCACACGCGCGCAGCGATAAGACAAGTGGCAGTCGCTGATTTACGCCTAAGCCGGACGCGTTGCCTGGACTCCGCGCGACGGTTTGCAATTGAGTTGCCTAGTTCGCGGATTTGACAATTCAGCCCACATAATCGGACTAACCGTAACACGCCGTCCTAAGGAAACGGTTTTGACGAAGGTGGCGGCTCGAACACGTGTACACAAGGGATCGCTCGTTCCGATAACAACGATAGTGCGTAAGTTTCTTCTAAGAGAGCGAGCTAGGGATGGGCATCAAGCAAACACTGATTTGGCCGCTGATTGCGGCGAGCCTGCTAGTCGGCTGCAAATCTGCGCACAAGATCCATGACCCCGAGTACGCTCAGGTAGCGTATGGCGTCCAGCAAGCTTGGCATACGGAGCAACCCGTCGAGCAGGCCGTCAATCCTGTCTATCAGGACTTGTCGGGCCCACAACCGGTTGAAG
>CAUJKL010000116.1 GCA_963204995.1 Planctomycetota bacterium
CCTAATCTAGGTTTCGGCACGACACAGGCGGCCAAGGGTCAAAGTGCGGCTGCGGACTTCCTGGTTTACGATTCCCTCGGTGTGCCGATCAATGTGCGCGTGACGGCCGTGATGGAGTCGCGTTCGGGAACGGCCACCACTTATCGATGGTTCGCCGATTCGGCGGATAACGACCCGCTCAGCGGCGTCGATCTCTCCGTCGGTACAGGACGCGTGACATTCGATGGACAGGGCAACTTTCTCTCGGCGACGAACACGCAAGTATCGATCGATCGACGCAACACACCGGCGGCATCACCACTCGATTTCAACCTGAATTTTTCGGCCATCAGCGGTCTGGAAAACTCAGAAGCCACGCTGGCCGCGTCACGGCAGGACGGTTCCAGTGCCGGCACGCTGTCAAGCTTTACGATCGGCGAAGATGGAATTGTGCGCGGAGCGTTCAGCAACGGTGTCGCACGCACGCTGGGACAAATTCGGTTGGCTCGCTTCTCGAATCCCGCAGGTCTCGAACAACGCGGCCAGAACATGTTCGCGACCGGAGCTAACTCGGGCTTACCGGTTGAGGGAAACCCTGGCCAGAACGGAATCGCGACACTGGTTTCCGGGGCCGTCGAACTATCCAACACGGACATTGGCTCAAATCTCATCGACCTTGTGTTAGCAACGACCCAGTACCGCGGCAACACGCGAGTCATCACCGCCGCTCAGCAACTGCTCGAAGAGTTGCTCAACTTGCGGCGATAAACAAGAACAGGACGGCAGGATCGGTACAGGGCGGGTGGTGGCTGTGGCGGAGTCTTCGACGCCACGGCTGATTGGAGTTCATGGTAAGCCGGGGCTTCGCGGACTCAGCCCCAGCCACCTCGTTTCACGAAGTTATTTCCTGGACGATCCTAAACAAGAACAGGACGGCAGAAACGGTACAGACGATTTAACCGCGCCGCTTCCCGCGTGCGTGCGGTGGTTCGACGCTGGCGAATCGTCTCGAACGAAGGGTCTCGACCAGCAACACGAATTCTTATCCTATGTTTTCTCAGACGTTTTAACCTTGCAGGCGGGCAGTGGCTCGTTCTGTCAGGGGTACGACATGCGCTGAAGGAGTGCGACATGATCAAACTCACCCGCCTCGATGGCGAACAGTTTATCTTGAACGCCGACTTGATCCGCTATGTCGAAAGCCGCCCGGATACTTTTATCACGTTGACTTCGGGGGAACGTCTGGTGGTAAGCGAGACCATGGACGAGGTGCTCGATCGCGCCGTGCGGTATCAACAGACGAAACACCTGATACCATCGCCGGCGACGGCTGCGCCTCGTGAATCCGTGTACTCGTCCCACCGCAGCAAGCAGCCAGTCGTATAGATGAGTTGATCGGATCGGAAGTCAAAGCACATGGACATCTCGAGTCTCGTCGGATTCTTACTCGCGTTCGGCCTGATTATCGGCTCGATCTTGCTGGGGTCTGCGCCGATCACCGCCTTCATCGACATCCCGTCAGGGCTGGTCGTCATCGGCGGTGCGATCGCGGCCGCGATGATGTGCTTTCCACTGAAGAATATCCTGGGGATGCCGGGAGTGGTGATGAAGGTGTTTCTCACTAAACCGATCAGCGTCAAAGAGATCATCGAGCAAATCGTCAGCCTGGCCGAAACGGCTCGCCGCGACGGATTGCTGGCGTTGGAAGGACGCATGGAAGAAGTCAAGAATCCGTTCATCAAACTCGGCATCCAGATGGCGGTTGATGGTACGCGTCCCGAAGTAATCGAAGACATCATGCGCACCGAGATCGATGCCATCGCAGGTCGACATCGCGACGGAAAGGCGGTTTTGGATCAGTTGGGAAGGTTTGCCCCGGCCTATGGGATGATCGGGACTCTGATGGGGCTCATTATGATGCTCAGCGATATGTCCGACCCGTCGGGAATCGGTGCTGGTATGGCCGTCGCGCTGATTACAACTCTGTACGGAGCCATTGTGTCGAACGCGATGTTTATGCCATTCGCCGAGAAGCTCGCCATCAACAATAAGGTCGAACTGAACTCGCTGGAAATCGTCGTCCGCGGCGTGATGGCCATCCAATCCGGTGAAAATCCGCGGGTCATCCAACAGAAACTATATTGCTTCATTCCAGCCAAGCAGCGTCCTCAGGAGGAAGCTGCTTAGCTTCGCGATTCATGGCTGTTGAAGAAGATCCTCCGATGGGCGTCCCGGAATGGGTCGTGACGTTCGGCGATATGATGTCCCTGTTGCTGACGTTCTTCATCATGCTCGTATCCTTGAGCGAGGTGAAGCAGGAAGAGAAGTACCAGGCGTTGGTCGAATCGATGAAGCAGCAGTTCGGTTATGCAAAAGCCCAGGAGAGTTTGATTCCGGGCGATCTTCGGCCCCGCAATTCGGCGCTATCCAAGACCGCGACCATGGGACGTGCGAAGCGTCTCGATACCATGCAAGGCGGTGATAAGGTCCAGGCTCCGGTGGGCGACCATCCACGCGTTGTAATCGTCAGGCCCGGCACAAAAACGGGAATCGGCACCGTTATTTACTTCGAGGAAGGGACTGCCGACTTGACCGACGAGCAACGCGCCGTACTCTCACAACAAGCGGACGTGATGCAGGGAAAATCGCAGAAAATCGAAGTCCGTGGCCACACCTCGCATAAACCGGTAGCATCCGGCAGCGGGCTGCGCGACAACTGGGATCTGGCTTACCAACGTTCCCGTAATGTTATGCAATACTTGATCGAGGACTTGAACATCGATGCCCGGCGAATCCGGATGTCGGTAGCAGGCCCTTACGAGCCGGCTCATATCGGCACGGACGAAAAGAAACTGCGGCAGAATCCACGAGTCGAGTTATACATGCTCGACGAGGTGATCTCCGATACCGTGGGCACGCAGGAAGAACAACAAGAACGATTTACGCCGATACCACCAGCGCCGTAATCGTTCGCAAAAAGAGAGTGGGCAACCATGGCGAACGCAAAAGACGCACAACAACTCGACGCTGCTCCCGCCAAAACCGGCAGTGGGCTGATCGGCAAGCTGGCGATCGCCGGCTTCATGGGCGGCGTGATCGCCGTCGAGTGTCTGCTGGCATATTTGTTCATTCCCACGCCTGACGAAGTCGCGGCGCTGGCCGAAGAGAACATGACCAAGAAGCTGCCGGCGAGCCTCGCCACGGACGAGATCACTGCGTCGCAGGACGAGATGAAGAACATGGTCGAAATCCAACTGGGCGATTACAGCATTACAATCGCGCAACGCAATTCGTCGCTCGCACTGCGAGCCGACTTCACGCTAGCTGGCACGGTGCTAGCGTCGGAGCATTCGAGCATGGAGAGCATGATGGATAAGTACAAAGCCCGGTTTCGCGAGATCGTGCTGTACGAATTCCGGAATTCTGAACGCGAAGACCTCGACGACCCCGAGTTGGGCTTGATTAAAAGACGGATTTTGGAGAGAAGTAACAACCTCTTCGGCAAGCAACTCTTGAAGACGTTGATGTTTCCCGACTTCTCATATATCGAACAGTAAGGCGGAAGCGGCTGAAGCTTGCAGCTGCGTACGACCTGCCGCATAGGAATGGAATCCGATGGCGGACGATTCGGAACTAATTGGCCAAAACGAAATCGAAGCCCTTCTCAATCAGGCAAAGGGCGCGGCTGCTGCTCCGCCCGCCAACAAGGGCTCGAAAGGCACAGGGGCCGTGCCGCAGAGCGAAATCGATTCGCTGTTGAATGGAATCGGCGGCAGCGCGGCTGCGCGACAGCAGTCAGCAACTGCCACAGCATCCGCATCCGCAGGGAATCCGCGCGGCGGTGGCGGGACTGCGACTGCCACGCAAGCCAGTCCCAGTCATCGATCCGGTGGTGGCACGGTGGGCTCGTACGGTACCACGGGTGCAAGCATCGGCTCTTCCGGTGACGATATTCAACTGCTGCTCGATCAAGCCGAACAAGCCATTGCGTCGGTGAATGATCCCAGTCCATCCTACGCCAATGCTCAAGCCTTCCAATTCAGAGACCTCGTCGGAACGCCTCCGTCGAGCGAAAAGGCCACCATCGATTTACTGCGCGACGTCGAACTGGATCTGAAGATCGAGCTTGGCCGCACGCACATGGAGCTGGAAGAGTTGTTGAAACTGCGTCGCGGCTCGGTGGTGTCGCTCGACAAACTGGCCGGAGATCGGGTTGTCGTCTTTGTCAACGGCCGCTTGATTGCACGGGGTGAAGTGCTGGTTTTGAACGACAACTTCTGCGTCCGTGTGGCCGAACTGATCTCTGGAGACGACTAACGCCTTTTGGACTGCGGCGACTTGTCGCCGCTTTCCCCCCTTTTGTGCGAAGCACTTTGAATTTCCTCGCCGTCGAATCAAATTCGTCATGGCAAAGCGGACTACGGAACACGGGAAAATGCCACAGCGGCGACAAGTCCCCGCACTCCCAAAACTATTTCGCCGCATCATAGATCGGCAACCTCCACCGCCAACTTGAAACTGATTTCGTCGACGCAAAATTACCTTTGATCAGGAAGCCGAGCTACACACCGCTTGGCGGGACACGGATGTCCAATATCGTTCGCAGCATCATCGCTTTCGTTCTGCTGGCTAATGCTGCGCACGCTCAATCCCCGCCTCCGTACACTTACACGAACGGAGGCGAACAGAATCGCCTGCTCCAGCCTCCTCCCACGCGTACCAACGATTATCAAGCCGAACAATCGTCGCAGCAAATCGGCGGTGCTGTGCAACCGGCTTCGCACACTGAAGCCATCAGCTCCAATGCTGACGATGCTCCGCTACCGTTACGAAGCGGCAAGAGTCCACAACGGTTGACACCCGGCTCGACGACCAACCGCGCCAGTGGCACACGAACAACGACGACCGTGATTGGCAGCTTGGGAGTTGTGCTCGCCGCATTCTTCGTCCTGGTCTGGTTGTCTCGCAAGACAGCACCCAAAGGGCTCGCACCGCTACCTGGGGAAGTATTCGAGTCGCTGGGCCGCGCGCCACTCACTGCGCGACAGCAGATGCAGTTGATCCGTCTTGGGAACAAACTTCTACTGCTAAGCGTCACCTCCACGGGAGCCGAGGCGCTGACCGAGATCACCGACGTGGATGAAGTGAATCGACTCACGGCCCTCTGTCAGCAAGGTCGCTCGGGCAGCATCTCGGATACGTTCCGACAAGTGCTCTCGCAGTACGCCGACGAGCCCGCTCCGGGAGGCTTTGTGGGCGATCCAGCACTCTCGCAAGTCGACGTCGCGAACCGAGCCGCTCGACGCGAACGACGGCGGGAGGGAAGTCGTGGATAGGCAATTAGGCCCGCAGGGTCGAAACATCCCTTGCCGGGGCTGTAAAGCCCCGGAATCATTAGTACCACTACTCGGGAAGCCCCGCAGGGGCGACACATTCGACGGCATGCTATCGTGTGTCGCCCCTTCAGGGCTAGTTGCATTCTGTGGAGATTTCCGGTGCCTCACGGCACCGGCAAGGGTTGTGCCAGCCCTCCGGGCTTGTTGGCAATTCAAACCGATGGCGCATCACTTCATCGCTTGGATTGCCGTCGTGTTCGTCTGTCTGACAATACTCGAACCAGTTCACGCCCAAGAGTCATTTCGCATCCCCGATGCCGCAGGCTCGCAATCGCTCGAGAACTTCATCACCGCCGGGCCAGACAAATGGAAGAGTCCCGAAGGGCTGAGTTCCGCGATTCAGGTCATGCTGCTGCTGACCGTCTTGAGCCTCGCACCAGCTGTCCTGCTCATGACGACTTCGTTTGTCCGAATCATCGTCGTCCTGGGATTATTACGACAAGCAC
>CAUJKL010000117.1 GCA_963204995.1 Planctomycetota bacterium
AGACGTTGCCGCTGGTTTGTTGAACACTGATCACGCCGCCGCCAGCCTGCTCGAGATTCGGGACGAGCACCCAGACTTCCAGGGTCTTTTCGGTGATGTCACGATCGAGTGGCGGCGTCGCGACGAACGAAGCTCCGTCGAGAACGAGTCCGCCCTTCTCAATCCGCGCCGCTCCCGAAGCTTCGCCATGCAACATGCCCAGGCTGTCTTGAAAAGACGAATCGAAGTCCCAAGCCGCGATCGGTTTTGGAAGTGGCGTGGCCTCGATCTGAGCCTTGCGCTGAGAAAGAAGGCGTTCGCGCACTGGATTCTCGATCGCCGCAAGCTGGGTCTCGATTCCCCGCACGCGCGACGTGAGGTGGTTCATCGCGTCGATCGCCTTCGCGGCGATCTGATCGTCGACTGCTTCCGGTTGTCCGTGCCGCACGCCCGCGAGTGCGGCGGTCAGTTGATAGTACTCTTTCTGCGTGACCGCATCGAACTTGTGATCGTGACAGCGAGCACAATTGATGGTCAACCCGAGAAACGATTGGCCGACGACACTGACGTAATCTTCAAGCTCGTCTTGCCGCACGACCGCTTTCATCGCCGCACTTTGCTGGCTCTGGCCGACTTCGTCATACGCTCCGGCAACGAGGAAGCCGGTCGCAGCCCGCAGCGACGCGTTCTCGGGATCAAGGACATCCCCGGCAAGCTGCTGGCGCGCAAATTCGTCGTAAGGTAAGTCACTATTAAAGGCCTCGATCAACCAATCGCGGTAACGCCAAGCGTTGGTGCGAAGCTTGTCTCGTTCGAAGCCTTGGCTTTCACCAAAGCGAGCAACGTCGAGCCAATGCCGTGTCCACCGCTCGCCATACGCGGGCGCAGCCAGTATTCGATCGACAAGCCGCTCGTAGGCATTCGGCAATTCATCCAGTTCGAAAGCCGCGACATCCTCTGAATTCGGTGGCAGGCCGAGCAAGTCGAATGAGAGGCGGCGGATCAACGTCCGGCGATCGGCTTCTGGTGCCCCGTGAAGTCCCTGCACTTGACGCTTCGCCGCAATAAACGCATCAATCGCGTTTCGTTGTCCTTCTGTTCGTTCCCCTGAATTCTCATTCGGGAGCAGTGGTTCTACGACTGGTTGCAACGCCCACCAGTCGTAACCCGCGCGATGTTCGCTGGTGTAACGAAAGGGATCGATCGGATCGCTGCCCCACTTGGCACCAGCAACGATCCACTCGCGAAGCCGTGTCTTCTCCTCGATCGAGAGAGGATGTTTGGGCGGCATCTCGTCGGTGATCACTCGCGCGAGCAGCAGGCTGCTTTCGAAGCTTTCAGGAACAACAGCCGGGCCGCTGTCGCCTCCCTTGAACGTCGTGCTGCGATGTGACAAATCGAGGCCACCCTTTGGCTCCAGCCCGCTGTGACACTCCAGGCACCGACTGGACAGCAACGGTGCGATGGTTCGATCAAAACTCCTGCTCGGTTCGTCCGCCCGAACACTGGCCGCGAGTGGGACCAAGAGGAACAACCCGAAAAATGTCTCGACGCATCGCAAATTCATAAGGCTGGCCTGACGCACTGCACTCTCGATGTACGCTTCGCTCCCCCAGCGTACACAGGCTCACCTATCATCACAACTAGAATGCTAGCAGAGATTTAGCGAGCAGTGACAGCGGCCTTCCCAGGAGCGGTGTGCATCTGTTAATCTCGTGCGTGACCACATTGAGAGCAGTGGCAACAGATCAAGCAGTCACCAATCCACGAGCCTTCTTCCAATTGAGTTCACCATGTTCCTCCTTTTCACAACCGTCGTCATTGCTGCCGGCCTTGTGACCATTGATCTGCTTACCGAAGTTCGCGCCTAGTCGGGCGACGCTGCTGTAATTTCAAAAGTCGCCCTTGACAGTGAACGTTAGTTCACTATAATCTCGTCAGTTCAATTACGGGAGTACAAGGATGTCACGAGGCCGAAGATCAGTTGCCGGTGGTTGCGGATTCTGGGTTCCGCTCGTGACGCTTCATACCCCGCCGCCTTGCGCTTGACGCTTCTTTGCTTGCTGCCTTAGCAGGCCCCCGGTTCGTCGCACCTAGCATTTTGCTGAGTCGTGCGCGCTCATACCTTGAGACGCGGATTTGACCAGTATTCATCCAAGGACAGGAAATCAGTCATGCTTACTTTCACGCGCAAGAGTGGTCAAAGTGTTGTCGTACAAGTCGCTGGTCACCCGCCGTTGACCATCACCTTTCTCGGTTCTCGCCCCGGCAGGTGCCAACTCGCCTTCGATGGACCGCAGGAGTATCACATCCTGCGAGAAGAGCTGACGTTTCGCGAGCCAGATGTCGCCGAGTCGCTGGTGTGTGCAGGACGTTCTTCAAAATGCACGCCTGTAGCGCCACGTGTCGCCGCCGTTTATGCGACGTGAGATGTCCCGTCCGAGTACGCCGTGCATCGGTCGGTGATCAACTTATAGATCACCGGCCGAGCCACGAGCGAGATCAAAACATGGTAGCGACGTCCATGGTGCTGACTCGACCTTAGCATTGCAGAAACGGAGCGTAGGACGGGTCTCCAGGCCCGTCCGTTCTCACACGACGCGGAGCTTCATCTGCCGATTGCGATTAGAAACTGAGCCAATATTGCAGCCAGTGTTCGCAGCACTTACCCAAAATGAACTCTTTGGATAACCGCCAATTCATGTTCTTTCCTCAGACTTGGACGGGCCTGGAGACCCGTCCTACAACGCGATTACACAACCATAGGGTCGACGTTTTGTGAATCTAGCAAGGCCTCGAGCTATCGAACGCTCGGCTATTCTCTTCAATGTGGAACAGTGCTCGGAGGCGACGGTCGCGAACGCTCCAACTGACCGCACCGCTCCGAGCCGCTTCAGTCATCTCGCGCACCAACGCAATTCGAACGGCCGCATCGGCGTCGGACATGCTCGGATTGGTGGGTGAAGGTTTCATTGGGTGACAGGCTCAACTCGTTGGAGGCAACTGAGGAAACTTTGGCTGCTCGCCATAGAACTTCGTGATGTCCAGTCCGCCGCGTTGTTCCTCTTCCATAATCTTCAATCGGGCCTCGATTCGCTCCAACCGACGCAAGACAAGTGGCAAGATCTCGACCGTATCATCTTGAGGTTTAGGTCGCGGCACTTCAGGATAACCGAGATGTCGCTGCAAAGCAGCAAATAGGTACAGCGGTTCTTTCCCGCGGTTCGCGAGCGCGATCTTGCCTTCCTTCTCGCCGAACAAGACCGGCTTTTCTGGTGCCACGGGGCCACCATGCTGAGCAGCTCGTCGCTTCGCGTAATGCTCGCTCCGCATGTACAACAGATCCGCCAGATCAATGAAACCGATTTGGTGACGCACAAACGAGATCCAGTCGCGCCAGTTCTGGTCGTACAACGGATCGCCCGCGATCGCCGCGAGCCCCTTGTCGTAACGCAAACGGTTGCGAGAGAGCACTTCGAAGTGAAATAGAAACAGGCCTTGCGGCGACATTCCCTTCGCGCGGTACTCGGCTTCCGAACGCAGAATCTGCAAAGCGATCCGCAAATCAAAGCGACCTCGCTCGTTTTCAGCTTCCTGGACTACATAAGTCTGAAAGGGCGTGAAGTAATGCGACAGCCGGGCCATGGCCGAGCCAAACACGCCCGCGTGCTCCAACTCCGTGCGGAGGAAATCGATCGCGTGGGGCAAATTGGTCGTGGCCAGGATCTCTTCGCGCGTCTGGCGCAACAGCTCCTGGAGCGGCATGTTCTTCGGCAACCGCTCGCCCAGCGTGCGGAAGAAGTAAGCTTGTTCGACGTATTCTTCGCGTTCGAGCATAAGTAATTCTTGTCGGATGGACGCTTCGTCCGTCCGCTCCACAAGGACGGACGAGCCGTCCATCTTACGCCGTCTGCGGCCACACGGATACATACACTGTCACGATACCAGCCCGCGGCGTTCTCCGTCAGCAAGCCGGTTCCTGCTGGGTCAGGCAATGGAACGAACCAAGCCCCCACACCAGATCGAGCGACGGAACTCCAATCACGGCCCGATCGGGACAAAGCTCCTGCAGAATCTTGATCGCTACCGCATCCGCCGCGTCGTCGAATTGCGGAACGATGATGCAATCGTTGGCGATGTAGAAGTTGCAGTAACAAGCTGGCAAACGGTGCTCGCCGTAGAACTTTGGCTTGGGTAACGGCAACCGGATGATGGTGAATCGGTTGCCGTCTTGGTCGGTCATTTCGGAAAGATGCTCAAAATTCATGTGCAACGGTTCGTGATTCACGTCGGCTGGATCGTCTTCCCAGGCGGCCACAATCGTCGTCGGATTGACAAATCGGGCAAGCTGATCGATGTGGCCGTCCGTGTCGTCACCAGCCAATTCACCTCTCGGGAGCCACAGCACCTTCGTCGCGCCGAGATAGTCTGCGAGATACGTCTCGGTTTCAGAACGGCTAAGGCCCGCGTTTCGATTCGGATTCAGCAAGCACGACTCGGTGGTCAGGATCGTGCCGCGCCCATTGCCCTCGACAGAACCGCCTTCCAGAATGATTCCAGGTACGAAACGTCGTCGATGGCAGAGCGACGCGATTTGGCGTGGCACCGCGTTGTCCTTATCAAAAGGCGGATACTTGCCGCCCCACGCGTTGTACTCCCAGTCGACGAGGGCGGGCTCGCGAAAAGGGGTCAGACCCCATTTGTGCGAAGCATCCGGAGGGCCGTTCCGGCAAATGGGGTCTGCCCCCTTTTCGCGAACTAAAAACATCGGGCCGTGGTCACGGCACCACGCATCGTTGGTCTCGATGTCGAGCAGTTTTACGTTCGGATGATTCCCGACATGCTTCTGGGCGTCAGCCATTACGCGTTCGCCGCCGGCAAGAATTTGGACAGGCTCGAATTTGGCGATCGTGCGAACAAGTTCCGCGAACCGCCCGGGCACTACTTCAAAATTGCCGGGCCACGTGTCCGGATTTCGCGGCCACGAAACCCAGGTGGCGGCGTGTCGTTCCCATTCGGCAGGCCAGCGGTAACCGAGCGAACGAGGCGTCGCGTCGTTTAAGGGGGCAGACCTGAATGGCATTAACTTATCTCAACTCATTGGTGAGGCTGCGTTAAGCGTTGCGGTGATAGCAATGCCGTCGTGATCGAAGGTTGAGCCTCTTGCGTAGTGGATTTGGTCAAACATTTCCATCAGCCAGAGGACTCAGCCATGTGAAGTATCACAGATGTCATTCGCCACTTCAAGCAGAATTGGACACGCGAGCTTTGTCTCGAAGCCATCGAGTGGGTGTGTCGTGAACAAGGCATTCCCTCGTTCAGTTTGGGGCGGGAGTGTTGTTACCTGGACCTGTCCTCGTTCTCCCGCTCCATGAATTTGGATTCGAAGATTCGTTCCCGTTTTTCCGATACGTAGTGCTGAAACGATTGGATCACCTCCAAATGACGCAACCGAATTGTCAGCAATAGGACCGCAAAAAATAGCTCTCCTAACGACATCAGCATGAACATGACGCGATACTTCGCGAATACGACGCCTAATACAGCACATGCTACAGCGACCGTCACGGCAATACCAGCGAAGATATAAGTCCGCTGCCTCATGTTTGAAACATTCATCGCGAGGAGCGCGGCAGCGAGTCGTTCAGGGTTTCTGCCAATTGGCATATGCAGATTCCATTTCGGATCGCTATTCTACCCAGTAATATTTTCAATCATCGCTGACACCTTTCTCTCTTCCACTGGTTCGGCGATGGTACGACAACTCGACTAATACCGCGAGAAGACCATACGGAAAGGCCATCGCTATCGCTACTGTCGCCGCATAGGCTGCGGTGGCCGCGAAATCAAAGACCTGCGGTATTAGCGCGCCAGTAGCCAGTATCACAATAATAAACACGCCTCGATTCAACAGGCGAAACACAAACATCACATCGCGCATCGGTCGACCTAATCATGTGTAGACGAAACGACAAATCATGCTGGATCGGACAAAAGGGTCAATCGGACAAAAGGGTCAGGACTCTTTGTTGTCATAATTTGTCCCGTCAATGAGTCCTGACCCCTTAGATTCTACCCACCGAGTCGGTCTTTGATGACACGATGGCTGGTGGCGGTCGCCTCGCTGCCAAGCAATTTTATGGCGATCTCGCGGCCTACAACGACGGCCAAGGAATTCCGAGTGAGAAATGGCTGTTCACGTATGATGAGTTTGGCCGCCAGGTCCGTGTCGAGCGGCAAACACTCGACGCACAAGGAGCCGTCACCGAGTCGCTGGTTACGAGTTACGAATTCGACGCCGCTGGTCGGCAGACGCGAAGCGAATCGCCGGAAGGCGTCATCAACTACGAATACGAGACGTTGGGCCGCAAGACGCGGACGTTTACCGGTGATGTCGCCGATCCGATCGATGATTGGCACTACACCTACGATTCTCTGAGTCGACTCGCCAGTATCGTCCAGCCCACACGCGATAAGGAGCCGGTCGATGTCTTTTTTGTCAAGACGGGACAATCTCTTCCTGACTGGGTTCGTCCCGAATTGACGACCTATCACTACGACTTGGTCGGCAATCTCGACTGGCAACTCAGCGACCAATTGCTCGTTTCTACCTACGATGGGACCGCCGAGTATCGCGAACTGACCGACTATTCCTACGACGCACTGAGCCGGCTCGACAAGGTCGATCATTCTCATGGCTGGTTCACTGATTTGCCGATTGGGAGCGAACCCTTTGCCGAGTTCGATTACGAGCTGCGGGCGGATGGCAAGCGCAGCGGGGTGGCCGAGAAGCTGCAAATCAACGACGGCAACGGGAGGACCGCAGAGCAAACGAACGTCACCGATTGGGAGTACGACGCGCTGGGGCGGTTGGTGGACGAGGTCTTCGACACCGAGTTCCAGTTCGATGGTAGCCCGTGGGATGTTACAGAAGACGGCTCGACGCGTCCGCTGCAGGATTACGCCGATCATTACGAGTTCGATTTAGCTGGCAATCGCGTCCGCAAGACGACCGACTTCGATCTCTCGACCGCAGCCGTCGATCAAATCTTCAACTACGGCTTCGACGCCAACGACCGCCTGTTGTGGGAGCAGTCCGACCTGGATGCCGACGGCGTGATCGACGAACTGGCGAGTTACTCGTATGGCGAAAACAACTCGGCCACACAGCAAACCTCGAAAACAGTCGTGGCCGGTTCGGCTCTCAACTCTCCACTCTCGACTCTCAGCTATTCCTACGATCTTCAAGGGCGAATGGCGACGACGGTCGTCGAACGTTTCGCCACAGACGGAGTCACGGTTGCTGAACGCGAAAGTACGAGTTTCGGATCGGACAAAAGGGTCAGGACTCTTTGTTGTCATAATTTGTCCCGTCAATGAGTCCTGACCCCTTAGATTCGTGTCGACATAGCTTCGTTCTCCGTGGTGAGAAGAAAACTCTAGCACACGGATTAGGCAAGTCGTTCAACCGAGGCAAAACACTGTCACTTTACCGGTACAGGCCGCACGTATAACTTCAAATCGCGAAAGTTTATCAAGGAAGCGTCTCCTCTCACAACTGTAACGACAAACCTCGCTTCCTTTGCACCCTGCGTAACGGGAAGCTCAAAGTCTTCAAGTACAATCATACGATAAGAGTCGGTGTTCGCGAAGTAAGCACGTTTCTTTCCGGTGACATCACGCGTGACGGCATTCTTTCCACGCTCAATCAGTTCAACACGAAGGAGACCTTCGAAAGACTTACCGCGACCTAGTTTATGAGTTGGAAACTCAAATCCAAGTTCGTAATCACCGCGTTTCACCTTTTCAATCACGATAGATGCTGTTGCCCCATTTCTCCAGGCATCTAAATTGCACGAAACAGTTCGCGCTTTGATCTCGCTTGGCGACGGCCTCACGACATTCAGAACGACATATCGAACTAGACCCGCTACGCTTATCAACAGAAACAGACAAAGGGCGACTACAACTACTATCACTCTCTCCTTCAATCTCCACATATTCGATAGCCTCAATCGCGTACTCGACTAATCACTACCACTTCAACTGGAATCAGCCAAAGCGTCAAGACGATGGCGGTCGGAGGTGACGAACGAGGCTACGATCCTGGCAAAAAAGGCACCGGACGTAAACGACACGTCGCGGTCGATACACTCGGCTTGGTACTGACTGTCGTCGTTTCACAGCCTCGGAGCGTACTGGCAAGATCGTGACGGAGCATGTTTCGTGTTGATGAAGTTGAAAGCATCCTCTCGGCGCATCCAAGTCGATCGGATCAAAAGGGTCAGGACTCTTTGTTGTCATAATTTGTCCCGTCAATGAGTCCTGACCCCTTAGATTCGTTCATCAATGGAAACGGTATGAACGCCAGCTTGTTCGTGATGTTTCGGTGCCTGCAGGTAAACTTCGCAGACTTCTTGTGCTTGCTTGGCGAACGCTTCGTGATCTTTCTCGGTAGTAAAACACCAACCCTTGGTTTTGTGGGGCTTCAGGTTCACGCTGCGCAGGATGCGAGCGACGTGAGACGCCGAAATCGCCGTCACGATTTCGCGTTTCACCGCTTCGTCAGCGAGTTCTCGACTGGTCCATTTGCTGACGGGGCGACCCGAAGACTCTGGCTTCTCGCAGGCTATGGAAATGATCGAAACGATTTGCCAGGGCGAGAAGTCTGGTGGGCGTCCAGATCGGGGCGCGTCCTGAAGACAGTCTTCAATCGTTCGTTCGAGTTTGGCCATGTTCCCTTCGGCAACGCAGGCTTCCAGGGCATCGATGGATTGTTCAAAACGCTGCACGTGTTTGCGAACTGTTTTGGCAGAGAGCCCGACCACTTCGCCGAGCGTCCGAGGGCAAAAGAGGTCGGGAAACTCGAAGGCGTACAGCCAAATCTCAGCACGTCGTCTCATATCACGGGACGTCTTGGGAGAACGAACCAATTGAACCAACCGCGAAGCGATTGCAGGCGTTAGCCGTCGTGTTATAACCATGGGGAGACCTCTTTCTTGTTGTGATCTGTCACGTACGACACACATATGATCAAAACAACGAAAGAGGTTTTTTGAAACACCCCCTAAACTTCATCTCGTGCTAGCAAAAGCAAAAGGGACGGGATTGCGGTTTTTGGCACTAGCGCGGTTGTAACCGTACTTGATCCTCGCCAAGTCGGTTGGCGTGCCGCCGGGGGCTTGAACCCAAGCCAAGTCGATGATTCGGCCAAAGCGATCGAGCCCGGCATACGTTCCGGTTGTTTCGTCCCACAGGTCCATCATCACATCGGGCTGCGGATAGCTGACCTGTACCGCAGTGCCCGCACCTAGATAGCTGTACGCGACCAGCGTCGTCCCGCCGTCGATGAGCTGTTGCACGCGGCTGAGCGAATCGTCGATACCGCCGCTGGTGCCGTAATCGAAATCGATCTCGCGTCCGC
>CAUJKL010000118.1 GCA_963204995.1 Planctomycetota bacterium
TGTTCATCCAGGAATGCATGGCGAGTACGGCGACGAACATCAAACGCGTGATCAAATTACTATCAGGGCGAGCTTATGCGCCAGTGGAAGAAAATTAAGCATTGCGAGGTTGAAATGCGCAACTGAAGCAAACTAGACAACACACTCGATCCAAGTTAGAGAAAGGAGTCGCTCGCCGGGCGCGATCTTCCCGAGTACGACACTCAAAAAAAACACCGCATCCAAAAACGTAGGACACTCTAAGTTGACATTACTTCAGCGGTCTCTGAAGGGCTGGGTGTTCGGAGAAAATGTTTGTTAGGGCCAAAGGTCCGGCCATTTGCAACCGACCTAACGCAGTCCGAGCGCCAAACGGTATTTCGGATGTTCCTTGACAACGTTGAGAGTTTACCGTCGAACGAAATGCCACGGGCTTGTCCCGTGGATCGGTACGTTCGCAGCTACAAGCGACCGGCCCCACCCCACTTCCGTTTTATTTCGCGGCGTTGCCGCGAAAGAAAACGGAAGTGGGGAATGTCTTTGTTCCCCTCTTTGTTTAGCAACCAGCGTAACGATCCACGGGACAAGCCCGTGGCATTTTCCAAAACTGTAAAGTCTCAAACCCGTGGCATTGCCGCATTGGATGGTAGACGTTGCAAATCGCTTCTCAAGCTCATGAACGGAACGTGAAAAGGGGTCGAACGTGAAAAGGGGGCAGAACTATTTGCAATCTCAGTGAAAATAGTTCTGACCCATTTTTGACCCTTGACCCATTTTTGACCCTCATTTCTGACCTTTGACCCATTTCTGACCCTCTTCGCAAAACACCTCCCACCCTGCGTCACAACCTGCCTCAAAACCAAACGGGAACTTTACCTGATTTCGAGTGGGTTAACCTAGCTGAGCACCATAGCCGCTCTGCCTCATGCTACTGAACGTCCATCGATTCAGGCACGCCTGCCCTAATCATTCGTTAACGAAGAATGGGCCTAACGATGTCGTGCTGAACTTCCTGCAAGGCTTTCCAGTAGTCGATGGAAGGATTCGAAGTTGTCGGAACCGTTCCGAATCGCCTTCGATATTCCGTCGCCTCATCGAAGAAATCTCCGAACGGTATCCAGGGGTAACCTTTACGGTCTGTGTACTTAGAGATCCAATCGTCGAAAGATAGGGATTCCATATTCCACGCCACCAAGAACCTTTGTGTAGATGGTTTCAGTTGCACTTCAATGGCCCACGGCACCCAACGTTCTTTGAAGAATTTGTTTGTCTTCAGATAAGCGACATGCTCACTCTTGGCCGAATCCATAATGTAAGCTTCTCGTTCAATAGTCCCGTTCAATGCACGATCGTGGAGTTCGAGGAAGGCAGCGGATCCGCTAATGTTGTTCAATTCAAAAATGGCCTGCGACCAGAGAACTTCGAACGCCTTTTCCCGGCCCCTCCACTCTCCCGCACTGCCGCTGTTGATCTTGCGATCAACTCGAATCACGCCAACTTCGTCGTCGGTGGCACCTCGATGCTCTGCCTCTTCGGCAGGCTGAGTCGCGTCCCAAAACACCGGTGATTTTGTGTCCTCTCCAGCGAACTTGCGGACGGCAAAGTCATAAAATGGATCTGTTCGTGTCACTAGCCGAATGTCGGTGTCTGTCGCATAGGCACCCATGTTAGGGCGGTCCTTAATCATACTCTCCACTTGACGCACGCCATGGGCAAGCAACTCGGGACTGAGCGGTTCGTCGGCGGTTGCGGTCGCAATGAGCTTGGAGCATGCGAACGCCAGCCAAACGATCAAGGCAACTTGTCTTTGAGTCATTGGTACATCTTCCTTGCGGGCAAGTGGCTGACCTGGGTTGATGCGAGCTTTGTGGAGCGGGAGGGCTGACAGATTGAGAAATGTCTTGCATGACTTCCTTTGTATACCAACGGATTGAAGCCGATTTGGTAGAATGATACAAGCAGGCCGTTAATCATAGGACCGATCAGTCGATCGATCGTGACTCACCAATGGCACAGAACGTCAGATGGAAGAGCGATACTGACTTGACAGTCGCGCAAGCGTCTCGGGGATTCATGCACGTTGTGGCGCAACGTTTCGCTTTTGCGAAGCGGACTGCGCACCGCCGGCACACTGCGAATACGTTGCGACGACGCCCGACACGAATTCGGCTTTTCGAGCAACTGGAGACTCGCCACCTGCTGGCGACCGCCGAAGGAACTCCGTTCGCCTTGAATGAATCCTTGGATGCGAGCGAATTGGTAGGGGGATTATCCGCTTCGATTGACTGGGGCGACGGGACTGTCACTTCGGGTGACGTTTCTGCCGCTGGCGGCGGATCGTTGGTTGGGCACGTCGACTACAGTCTGGACACGAACAACTTCTTCGACACGCAGCCAAAGAAAGATCTCTTTCAGTTGGCCGTCGACACGGTCTTGTCTCATTTGGGAGATGACTTAGCTGCGATCGCGCCGAACGGCCGCAATACATGGACTGGCGAGTTTTCTCATCCCGGAACCGGCGCGACGCATTCGATCACGAATTTGCAAGTTGCCAGGAATGAGATCGTGATCTATGCGGGAGGACGAGATTTGGGCGAGACGATCGCCGTGGGCGGCCCGGGCGGATTCAAGGTCAGTTGCGCGGACCCGTCGTTCTGTGATGTCGTTGCCACTCGTGGTGAACCTGGAGCACGAGTGCAAGCGGGCGGTCCTCCACCAACCGATTTCGGGCCGTGGGGCGGATCGGTTACGTTTGATACAGATACCGATTTCTACTTTTCACCATCGCTGGCGGGTGTGGGGACACAGCAATCGGATTTCCTGTCGGTTGCCATGCACGAGATCGCGCATCTGCTCGGTTTCGGAACGGCCGGAGCGTGGATGACTTACGCCTCCGGTGGAGTGTTCAACGGTCCTGCGTCGAAAGCCGCGAACGGTAATCAAAGCGTTCCGCTGTCGAGTGATGGCGGACACTGGAAGTCGGGAACGATGAGTAATGGCCAGAATGTTGTGCTGGACCCGTCGCTAACCAACGGGACACGGAGGCTGTTGACGGCGCTCGACTTCGCTGGACTTGATGATATCGGTTGGGATCTCGTTCCCATAACGGCGGCTGTGACCGGTTCCCATACCTACGGAGACGACGGGGTATATGATGCCGTTGTCGAGATTTCAGGAAGCAGTGGCGGCGCGACGTCCAAGAGGACTCAGGCGACGGTCTCGAACGTCTCTCCGACGTTGACGCCGGCCGATGATCAAGAAGTGGGAACTGGTCAACCGTTTACGATCTCGAACATCGGTGTGTTTACAGACCCCGGCTTCGCAGCGAGCGAGGCATTTACCTTTACCGTCGATTGGGGCGATGGCTGGCCCGTGGGCGGTGGGATAGCGAGTATCGACTTGTTGGGTGCTCCGGGAACTGCCACAAGCGGTTCCTTCGACGCGGGGCATACGTATGCCAGGGGCGGAACCTATACGGTAACGCTGACGGTTGCCGACGACGACGGCGGCAGCGATTCCAAGACGTTGAATTTGACCGCCGTCACGCCCCACGAGACTCCGTCCTGGCACAACTCGGCTCAGCCCTTCGATGTTAACGGCGATCTGGACGTTTCGCCCATCGATGTCTTACAAATCGTGAATGACTTGAACTCGCAAGGTTCTCGCCAGCTACCCATTCCCGAATTGACCGATGTCCCACCGTACTTGGATGTCAACAACGATGGATTTACTTCCCCTCTCGATGCCTTGCTCATAGTGAATTTCTTGAACCAAGGGCTCGCGAAATCGGAAGGAGAAACGAGCGGCGAGATCGTGCGCGATAGGCAACCCTTGGTGCCGGTCACTACAGCGTCCACAGCGGTTTCGGCAGTTGACAACCACCGACGGCCTTGGCCATCGTGGCCTGATTCAAAACGCGAACTGGTCTATTTCACGGATCAACTCGAAGGCATTCTGGCCGACGACTTGATCACAGACATCGTCGTGGCGAACAATCGGCGAGCAGACTTCTGGTGTTATCGAGTGGCGCCTAGTCGGTCAGCGGCTTGTGAATCTGTTGCAACTCGGCGATGGGAATCTTAATTACCTTGCGGTCGTAAGTCATCAGGCCGTTGATTTCGCCTTCGACGTCGGTGGTCTGCGTATACACACCACCGGCGATTCCTTGAGCTTTCAGCTCGCCCATCAATCGCATCGATTCAAGGTATCGTTCCTTGTATTCCGCTTCTGACTTCGGCAAGTTGCCATAGCCCCAGTTCTCGCGCTCGCTGTCCCATAAATGTCCCTTGACGGGATAACCGTGACCACCAAATTCGCCGACGACTTTGATAAACTCCTTATAGCGATCACCGTCGAATGGGAAGCCGGGATGCGGGTACTGATGATGGTCGACGATGTCTCCCACGGGCCAGAAGTTGCCCCCGCTGGCAATATTGATTAGCCGAGATGGATCGCGTCGGCTACACCATTTGCCGACTTCGACGGTTCGATGCTGGCCCCAAGCTTCATTAAACGGCACCCACACAACGATCGACGGATGACTTTCTAACGAGTCAATCATGCGTTCAAGTTCGACCATATATTGGTCGTGATCGGCATCGGACCAGTCGGCGTCTTGTGGATTCGGTTTCAGCCGTGTCCAGGGAGGATTCTGGCCACCACTGACTTGATCCTGCCACAACATCATGCCGAGTCGGTCGCAATGGTAGTAATAGCGACGAGGCTCGACCTTGATATGCTTGCGGATCATGTTGAAGCCAGCGTCTTTGAGTTGCTGGATGTCGTACAACATCGCCTCGTCTGAAGGCGGCGTCAGCAGCCCATCGGGCCACCAGCCTTGGTCGAGCGGGCCGAGAGGGAAGATCGTTTCACCATTGAGTGTAAAGCGGAGATGTCCGTTCTCGTCACGCGTCTTGCCGACGGTGCGGATACCGATGTAAGACGAGACTTCATCGACGACCTTGCCACTTCCGTCGAGTACCGCGACCGTCAGCGGATAGAGATGCGGCGACGAGGGCGACCACAGCTTAGGCGACTTCATCACAAGTTCCGCTTCGGTACTGCCTGCGGTCGTCGTGAGAGCGATCGTCGAGTCACCGTCTTTGATGTAAAAGAGAATTCGCTCGGCATCGTTGGGAACGCCAGCGAGTTCGACC
>CAUJKL010000119.1 GCA_963204995.1 Planctomycetota bacterium
GAATGAACCTGCACACATTCACATTGCGGCCCCCGACGGAGAGTGCAAGTTTTGGTTGTCACCGATCCGCTTGGCACGGAATCAAGGCTTGGCCGCCCACGTCGTCCGGGACATCGAAAAGCTCGTTTTCGAGCATCAGACATTACTGCAGGAGAAGTACGATGAATTCCACGGATTTTGAAGTCTCACAGACAACCGAACCAGTGGCGACTCGCGTGTGGGTAGAAGGACGGACCGTTTTCGTGGAATTGAGCGACGGTCGGGTTGTCGGCTTTCCGGCAGACCGCTTTCGCCTACTCCGCGACGCGACGGACGAGCAACTTCAAGAAGTCACGCTCCGGCTGAATGGTTACGCCCTTCGCTGGGATTCGCTGGACGAAGATATCACCGTGCCCGGCATTGTCGCTGGTAGGTTCCAACTTCCACTCGCCTGATAACGTCGAAAGCCACACTTGCACATGTCGAACGACGAACTCCCCAACCGTTTTAACTACCAAGAAGCCCAGCCCCGCCTCTATCGCGAGTGGGAAGAGGGCGGTTACTTCAATGCCGAGCCGAACCCGGATCGCCAACCGTATTCGATCGTCATCCCGCCGCCGAATGTGACCGGTGCGTTGCATCTCGGGCATGCGCTCAACAACACGTTGCAAGACACGATGATTCGCATGAAGCGCATGCAGGGTTTTGAAACGCTCTGGATGCCAGGTATGGACCATGCCGGGATCGCGACGCAGGCCGTTGTCGAACGGCGATTGAAGGAGGAAGAAGGGCTCACGCGCCACGATCTGGGGCGCGAGAAGCTCGTTGAGCGAATTTGGGAGTGGAAGCAAGAGTACGGCGATCGAATTCGCGGCCAACTCAAACAGATGGGCTGCAGTTGCGATTGGCGTCGCGAGCGATTTACACTGGACGATGTGTGCGCCAAGGCCGTGCGGCAAACCTTTTTCGACCTGTTCAGCAAAGGGCTAATCTACCGCGGCAAGCGGCTGGTGAATTGGGATACGTTCCTGCAAACCGCGGTTAGCGACGACGAAGTGTTTCACGAAGTTGTAAAAGGCCACTTTTGGCACATTAGTTACCCGGTGATCGATCCCCAACCAGGCGAACCGACGCACGTGACGATCGCCACAACTCGCCCCGAAACGATGCTTGGCGATACGGCGGTGGCGGTACACCCCGATCCGGCCAAGGCGCTGGATAAGGTGGAGGCCGAGTTACAAAAGAAGCTGGATGAGGCTCCGGCAAAAGAGAAAGCCGACGTTCAGAAGCAACTCGACAACGTACGCTCTCGCCGCACGAAGATGCTGCCGAGGCTTGAGATGCTGCGCGACATGGCACTACGCGGCGTGCAACTGGAGTTGCCGTTAACCGACCGCAAGATTCCGCTGATCGCCGACGAGTGGGCCAAACCGGAACTTGGCTCCGGCTGCGTCAAGATCACACCCGCACACGACCAGAACGACTACGATGTCTGGCAGCGTCATCCGGAAATCGGCGACCCCATCAACATCATGAACGCGGACGGGACGTTGAACGACAATGCGCCGGAAAAGTACCGCGGTTTGATCATGCACACGACGGCTCGCAAAGCGGTTGTCGCGGATCTGGAATCGACCGGTCACTACGATCCCGAGACCGACCGAGAAGACCGCGAGATCGATATCGCTCATTCCGACCGCAGCAAGACGCCGATCGAACCGTACTTGGCCGATCAATGGTTCGTGAAGATGGACGAGTTGGCTCAATCTGCGATGGATGCAGTATCCGACGAGCGCGTGGAGATTTTTCCCCAGCGATACCGCAAGGCCTATCTCGACTGGCTCGGCGAGAAACGAGATTGGTGCATCAGCCGGAATCTCTGGTGGGGACATCGGATTCCCGTGTGGACGAAGCAGACGGGCCAAGTTCACCTCGGCGAAGGCGTTGAAGTAATCCACCAGGACTCGTACGCGTATCCCAGCATCACGAAGCTCGGAATCCTTGATCACGAAGAAAATGATAAAGTCACTATCCAGGAACGCACTGACGCGCATACTGGGATTCAATATCGCCATGTTTGCGTCATCGAAGGCGACGTAACCATCGAGAAAAAGCTTGAGGACGCCGGATATCTACAGGACTCAGACGCCCTCGATACGTGGTTCAGTTCCGCGCTCTGGCCTCATTCAACACTAGGCTGGCCAGAGAAGACTAAAGCACTCGACTACTTCTACCCAACGAGCGTGCTGATCACGAGCCGCGATATTATCACGCTGTGGGTGGCGCGGATGGTGTTGACGGGGTTGAATAATATGGATGAGATCCCGTTCCACGAGGTCTTCATTCATCCCAAAATCCTCGATGGCTACGGCGAGACGATGTCGAAGTCGAAGGGGAATGGCGTTGATCCGTTAGACGTCATCGAAAAGTTCGGGCCCGATGCGTTGCGGTTTGGGTTGGCGTACTTGACGACCGAGACGCAAGACGTGCGGATGCCGGTGCAATTTGAGTGCCCGCATTGCGAGACATTGACCGAGCAGACCAAGAAGAATCGCGAATTGCCTCGCGTTGAATGCAAGAAGTGCGGCAAGGCGTTCTCGACGCAGTGGGCGCGTAAGGACGAGGACAAGGCGTTGGCACGCGGCCCTGTGGTCAGCGAACGCTTCGAGCAGTCACGGAATTTCTGCAACAAACTGTGGAATGCGTCGCGGTTTGCTATGATGAATCTCGAAGGCTACGAAGCCGGAGTCGTCGCCGATGCCGATCTGGCGGTCGAGGATCGCTGGCTGCTCAGCCGTTTGGCGACGGTCACTCAAGAAGTCACGCATTCGCTGGAAACATATCACTTCGCCGACGCGATGCGGTCGCTGTACGACTTTGCCTGGGACGACTTTTGCAGTTTTTACATTGAAATCGCAAAAGAACGATTGCAGAACGATACCACGCGAGCGACGGCTCAACGAGTACTCGCGTACTCGCTCGACACGCTGTTACGGTTGCTGCACCCGGTCATCCCGTTCATTACGGAAGAGATCTGGGGCTTGTTGAGCCAGTTCGCTCCCGAGCGAGGACTGACCGAGATAAGCCCGCCGACGGACAAGATCATCGTTGCACCGTGGCCAGACAAGGACTTGGCGCGGCAAGATGCCAAAATCGAAGCGGAGTTTAGAACGTTCCAAAAGGTGCTTGGTGCGGTGCGAGAAATTCGCAGTCGCCAGAACATCGCTCCCAAGAAGTCGATTGAGTTTATTGTCAAAGCCGACGCCGAAACGATCGCTCTCTTGGCACCGCTCAAGCCGTACTTCGCTGGCATGGCAAACGCGTCGGTTGCGGCATGGGGACCAGACGCCGAGCCGCCCGCCACAAATGCGCATATCAGTCTACAAGGCATCGATGTGTTCGTTGATCTCGCCGGTTTAATCGACGTCGCTGCCGAAATCGAACGTCTCGATAAGGAAGATGCCAAGCTGCAAAGCTTGATTCAGAGCAAAGCAAAGAAGCTGGAGAACGCCAGCTTCGTCCATCGCGCGCCGGCGGATGTCGTTGCCAAAGAACGCGAAAGCTTAGCACAGCTTCAGGCTCAGCTTGCCACCGTTCAAAAGTCGCTCGAAGAACTTAACAGGTCGTTGCGGGACACTAACGCGAACGAGCCATGACACCGTAATGTATCAATCGGTTGCTTCGAGCACCGCGCACAAGTCGTCCCGGTGTGTCGTCGTGAAATAGATCTCATGGGGGCGCTTAGCGAGAATGACTTCGAGCTTCTGGCTTTCCATCTTATTGAGCAATTCGCACAGTCGCTCGCGGCTTCCGTTCGCGTGCTGAAACATTGCGGCATGGTTGGGGCACAATGCCAGGTAGTTCTGAGAATGCCGCTGAGAAAGGTCGTCTTCTCCGAGGAACTCGACAGTCTCGAAGTAGTACGATCCGTCATCACGTTTGAAAGGAAGCTCAGCTTGGCAGACTTGGCAGAACATCTGCCCTGAATCATTTGTGTATTGCTGTCGCAGGTATTGCTTGGCAAGAGACTTCACTTCCTCACGTCCTTCAGACACGGCCCGCATTCGCTGCTCGGACATCCGTGCTGGGGCGTTGCCAGCTTCATGTGCGACGCGCTCGACACGGCGACTCGGGTTCTTTGATTCATGCTCAGGTAGATCCAAGCTCTGCTTTCTCTCATGCTCTTGCTTGAACCATTGGCGTTCCTCAGGTGCGAGAGCGGCAAACCATTGCCCGTCATTGAATGATTCCGCGTCAGTAAAACCGAGTTCTTTCGCAGCGTCTTGCTTCTTGCGATCCTCTTCGGACTTTTGCTTCACATCTTCTCCGAATCGGATTGCTTTGAGCCACGGCCAGCCGGGGTCAAAGGCGAAGCCATTCGGGAGTAACTCACGGGACGCTTCAGTCGGACGACCAAAGCCAACGTCTATTTGCGGAACCCATGCGGCGGCAAGTAGATGATGGACCAGTTGAGACGCGCTGCTGCGCTCGCCGGAGTGATTATTGCGTCGATAACTGGCCACAAGTTGCTCAGGCTTGACGATGTTTATCATGGTGAGCCAAATGAGCCGAGACGCCGCCAGGTTCTGACGAGTGGCAAGCTCTTGGAATTCTGCGACATTGTAATCGCGATCAAAGCGGCCGTATTTGTCGTTGCTGCTTTTAATGCGGTTGCCGCTCTGAAGCTCTTGCCAACACGGATTGTGATAGCACCTTGGTATAGTCACGAGGAGGGCCGTTTGGACGCCAACTTGGGTTGCAAAGTGTTGCAATCTCTCAACCAGTGTTGGGTCGTCTTGATAGAAATCCGAGAGCGATACCTTCGGTGCTGCGTCGCCAAGTGCTTCGTAGTAGGCGCTCAGTCCCGTATCCAGAAACGGCATGTCAAGAAACATCTCGCTCGGCTTGTGCCGCTTGTCGTCTTTGCCGTTGAAGATGAAGAAATCTGCAAACAGTCTGGCCTTGTCTTGCTGTTTCTCAACCAATGCGATAAAGCGAATGAGGTCTTTCAGGTAAGTCGTCTTGTCAGGTCGCTCGGCCTTGTGCGTGTAACGCTTCTTCAGAATCTGCTCTACGCGTACCGCTTCGCTAACCGGGCGAACTCCAACTCTTTTTAGGAAATCCAGTGCAGCCTGCTGCTCTTTTTCGTTCTGACCGGAGGTGTAAACCAATCGGTCGACCCGAGGCATTTCTTTGTCATGCTCCACAGTGTCGCCGGGAAAGTAACATGGTCCAGCACTATGGCTACCGTCGCTCAAGCGAAGAATCTTATGCGAATTGAGCTTCCACCCATGGTCTGATAACAGAGCGTAAAACTGTTGGTGCCACTCCGCAGGCTTTCCTCTCAGCCAACTCATAAACTTCTCGTCGGGAGTTGTTCCCCCCGAAACCTTCGTTTTCGCATCTAGTAGCTGAACGAATTGTTCGATGTCCCACTCTCTGATTCCCAATCCCGTGAGAAATCGGCCGATATTACTGTTCCGATGTTGGGTGCCGACGCTCCAGAGCGGCGGGGCTCCGTCATGATCGACAAGCTGTTCGAGATCCCGTTCCAATAACAGGCCTTTGAGTGAGGCTTTGGCCTGAAGCAAACGCTTGGCCGGCGCGTATGGCTCGGTTGAATTCGAATAAGTCGGGGTCAACCGTTGCTCTCTCATCTCAGCAATGATTGCCGATCGAATGCACTCGTAGCGATCAGGCACTAAATCATCAGGATTGGGCAGCACGCCAAGAAACTCGGGACTAAGCAGCCCAAGGTCGCGAATCGTGTGGAGCGAGGCAGCCGCCAGTCTTGCGAGTTGCTGGAACAGGGGACTGTTGGCAGGTGTTTCCTTGATGCTGGCACGACTCAACTCGGGCACGAATGGTGCGTGTAAGTGGAAACGAAAACCGGACGTTTCCTTCTCGGCAGGAAAGAAGACCGCGACTCGCCCCGGATTGGTGGGAACGATTTTCATTTGCTTGGCAAGTGACTTCTTCGGGTTGAATGACTCAACCTTTGACAGGAACTCGAGAGCAAACGCTATGGCGATTCTCTGCTTGGGCTTTGGCAACTCCTCGACCTGTTTATAGAAACACAGAAAGTGAGAGCTGGCGGCCCGCGCCCCGTTTATCGTCTTCACGACTTCAAAGTGATTCTTGGGATGCCGGACTCGCACGACATCGCCAGAAATGGACTCGCCGATCTGCCATCCAATGGACTTCAGATCGGAGAGAAAGAGCAGAGTCGTTTCGGCAAGTTGGTTCAGCCCAGATTCGACTTCGGCGAATGCCGCTTGCGGTGCCTTCTTAGCCCGCATTTCTCATCGTAGGCCGGACCGAAGGTCGCAACCCCTTGCCGGAGCTTCGCAAACGCAAATAGCTTGAAATCATGGTGTCTCGTAAATCCACTCGACAACTGCGACCGAAG
>CAUJKL010000120.1 GCA_963204995.1 Planctomycetota bacterium
GGTCGTCGCAACTTGTTCGACAAGCCGGGTGATTTCGAGGCCTTTGAACGCGTGTTGCAGGAAACGTTGCAATTGCGTCCGATGCGTGTTTGTAGCTACTGTTGGATGTCGAATCATTGGCACTTTATTTTGTGGCCCGAGAACGACGGTGATTTGGCTGCGTTCATGCAGCAACTGACCAACACGCACGTTAAACGCTGGAAAGAGCATCGCTACGAGACGGGTTACGGTCCACTTTATCAGGGACGATACAAATCGTTTCCCGTGCAAACCGAAGATTATTTCTACCAGGTGGTTCGCTACGTGGAACGAAATGCCCTTCGAGCGAATCTGGTTGAGCGGGCAGAGCAGTGGCGCTGGTCGAGTTTGTGCGCTGGGCGGAAGGCGAGTAACCGGGACATTCTTTCCAAATGGCCTTTGCCTCGACCAAGGAACTGGATCGAATTGGTTAACGAGCCACAAACAGAGGCCGAACTAATCGCGTTGCGACATTGTGTGAAACGAGGCACACCTTTTGGCGAAAAAGCCTGGGTTGAGACGACGGCTGATCAACTCGGCCTCGCATCAATACTACGTCCACGAGGTCGCCCAAAGAAGACCAGCAACCAAGAGTGAATCTGCCGCAATGTCGCATATTACCTATATTTGGTGCCTGGCACCTTTTCATGTCCCAGGAGATCTTCTGCCGAGTGATCTTAGGCGAAGAGATCGGCCCCGAAAACAAGAACTCGCATCCTTACGAGTTGAACGGGCTGCTGAGCCCAGACTTTCAATTCCCAACCGACCCCGCCGATGGAATCGACACCGTGCGAGTCCGCAAGCTGCGGTTGTCGATCAAGGGTCTGCCTCGCCGTCGCATTACGCTGGAGGCCGATCCCGAAGCCAGCGCCGATGACATCTATGAGATGATGGACGATTATATCAACCAGCAGCGCCTGCCGACGTCGATCCTCAACGTGTCGCAGGTCGGGCTGAAGTTCAGCTTCGATCCTTCGCGCGAGGATTTACCGAAGTCGTTGTCGTTCGATCTGTCATGGCCGAACTCAAGCAATCTGAAGAGCAAGCCGGAAGGTGTTCGTGAACTGGCAGAAAAGTACCTGAGGCAATGGGGGTTGGATCGTGCCGCAAATCCTCAAACTGCTTAGCCAACTCCTCGAATCAAGGCGGCCGATCGTCACTGCCGACGATCTGGCTACCTTGCCTGAGGACAACCGCGACGTGTTGCTGAATCAGCAGATCCTGGTTCCGTCGAGGCCGGCGACCCACGTGACGTGTGACGCCTGCCACGACGACCACGTCGAAGAGGTCACGCCAATCAAGGTCGGCAAACGAGTTGCCTTCCGGATACCGTGCCCCGAGGCGGGCTGGGTAGGCGTTCCCGAAGAGCGCTTACGGCAATGGACCGTCGATGTTCGTAGGCTCGTCGCGTTGTTGTCGGCAGCGGTCGGATCCAGCCAGCCGCCCGACGAATTGATTCGTGGCTTCGCCTGGCGCGTTGCAACAATTGAAATCGCTGGCGAGTCCTACGATGTCGTTTTCGTTCGCATCAATGGGACGACCCAACCTCCGTTCCAGGATGAATTGGGGCGCAAGCATCCGCCGGCGCGCACCATCGTGATCAGTACCCGCGATTTGCCTGACGACACCACTGGGTTCGCGGCATCGCTTCCACTTCCGTCAGCGTTCACGTTCACAGGAGATCACCTCTTGTTTCAACTTGCCCGCGTCCGATCCGTCGTATCAGCACAATCAAACGTCGCTGGAAACGTGTTTCAGTTGCGGGGCGATTTCTGGCAATTGTCTTTTGACGGAACGACCAAGTTTCTCAAGGACTCCGTTGGCATGGGTTACATCGCACGCTTGCTCGCTGAGCCAGATCGCGAGATTCCTGCCGTCGCCCTGCTGGCGGCACGAGCCGGCATTGACCCGCTGGTTGCCACGGGCTCGTCGGGCGAAATACTGGATGACGAGGCCCGCGAGAACTACGGCCGTCGATACCATGAATTGAAAGAGGACCTTGAAGACGCGAAGGAAGATCTCGACCTCGGTCGCGTGGAAAAGCTGGAAACCGAGATGGAACAATTAACCGACGAACTCGCAAAGGCCACGGGGCTCCGTGGCAACCCGCGGCAGAAGTTCGACGCCGACAGGGTCCGCAAGTCGGTATCGATGGCGGTCTCGCGCGACATCGACAAGATCACCGACAAGCACGAGGCACTCGGCCACCATCTGACGGCCACGATTTCGTCCGGTCTGACCTTCCGCTACGCCTCCGACCGCAAAATGGACTGGCTCACGTAATAGGACGCAAGGAACACGAATGTGGACAGTGCATCACCTAAACGGACTGCGGAGCGGAGAGCTTTTGTTGCCACTCACGGTAACGCTGGAACTCGGCTGCCGAAACGCTTGGCCGAGTGTCGGCGAGCGATTCCATTAAATCACTTCGCGAGATGGAGCGATCGTCGTTGGTGCTCTGCAGCGAAGACAAGAAAGCACGCCTGGCGGCAGTCTCGATAAGATTCGCCACGTCGGCGCCGGAATAGCCGTCGGTCTGCGAAATGATCTCGTCGACGCGGACGTCATCCCCGATCGGACGACCGATCAACCGCTGTTCGATGATGTGACGGCGGGCGTCGGCGTCGGGCAGTTCGACAAAGACGCAATGATCGAACCGTCCGGGCCGCAGAATTGCCTCATCCAACGCCTCAGGCCAATTCGTCGCGCCCAGTGTCAGGTGGAATCCGCCGTCGCGGCAGCCGGCGGCCGTATCGAATCCATCCATTTGGGACAGGAATTCAGCGATGACTCGGCGCATGACGGTTGAACCGTTGCGCCGCCTTGACGGACAAATCGCGTCGATTTCGTCGATGAACAGTACCGACCGTGAATGGCTGCGGACTTGCCGAAACAGGGCGGCGACGTTCTTCTCCGCCTCGCCGACCCATTGATCGATCAGCATCGACGCGCGCACGTGGTAGAATTCTGCTTCGAGTTCTCCGGCAACGGCTTTGGCAAGAAGGGTCTTGCCGCACCCCGGCGGTCCCCACAACAGAACGCCGCCGCCGCTTTCGACCTTGTACGTGGCCGCCTTGTCCGGATGATGCAGCGGGTAGACCGTTCGGAGAAGGATTTCCGCTTTGGCCGAGGTAAGGCCGGCGACGGAGTCAAACCGTACCGTCGGCACGGTCGCGGGATCGAACTGTCGCCGTAGCCCGTTCGCTCCGCTGCCGTTTCGACCTCCGCCGGAAACCGATCGCTTGGTGCAGGTCTCACTCTTTCTCGACGTCTGCGCAATCTTTTGAACAAACAGACGAACGAACGATAACAGCAGCTGGAAGGAAGCCGCCACCAGGGCCGAGAAGAAACCGACCAGGACGTCTGCCGCAGCCGTGCCGCGACGATGCCATTTTGTTCGTCGCCTGCGTGTCATGGCACAACCTTTCCTTCATGTACGAACGAATTCTCGGTCAGCTCCAACGGGTCGATGGCGATCGTGTCCGGCAGTCCGATGATTTGCACATCGAGTTGATCCTGAATGGCAGCGATCTCGCGCTGCAACCGTTGGACGTCGTGTTCGACGGTTCGTTCGGGCAGACCTGCCGCCGAGAAGGTCCGGACCAAGAGTTCAATATGCTCCTGCTGCTGCAGAAGCTGCTCTCGGGACCGCTGCAAGTCGTTGAGTGCTTTTGTCGCGGTAACCAAACGTTGCTGCGTTGCCCGCCGCAACTGATCAACGGTCGCGCGATGAGCGGAACGCTGGCTTTGCGTTTCTGTCAACAAGCGGCGTTTTTCCCTTTCGAATGCATATTGCCGATAAACCGTTTCGACCGAAACGTACTTGCCGTCCGGCAACACCGCGCCTTCATTCGCCTCGACCAGTTTGGCGTACGCGCGTAGTACCTGTTCGTGATCATCGAGATCCTGCAGCAATTCCTCATCGCTCGCCACGAGAACGCGGCAACGTGAGTTCAATTCGGCTTCGCTTTCACGCAGCTTCGCACAGGCGGGGTCAAGAGCTTCGATTTGATGTGTTGTCCTGTCCAACAACCGCTGCATAGCCACCCGCAGTCGGCCGAGCTCCTCTAACAGCGGATGCCGACCTGATTGATCCGACGAGCCGCGGAAACAAACAAGCGTGGCGGCGACGGCGATCGCGCCGAATACCGTCACCATTTTGAAGAACTTTGGCGTTTTCATCGTTTCCACTCCGATTCGTGGCGACGACCGGTGTCCATTCCGGCCGTCGCTCGATTCCACCACCACTTAGCGCTCGATCGCCACGCCGCCAGCCAACGCCGTACGGATGTCGGCCAGCAGTTCGTCCGTCGAGTGCGGCTCCTGAACCGGCTCGACTTCCAACTCCAGCGACATGTCAAGCATGGCATCAATCTCGGCCAGCTTCATGTCGAGTTGGGCATGGGCGTCTTCCAGCGTACGCTGCGCCCGGTCGTAGAAGCCGGTCAATGCGACCTCGGCCGCCTCGTCCTGCTCGCCCCACTCCTTCACGTCGCGATACATATCCAGTTTTCGCGATAGCATGGCAACGCTGTTGCGAATTCGCTGGAGCGCGGCCGGCGATTCCTTGTCGAGTTGCACGAGCTTGTCATGTCGCGCTTTGCGGCGTTGCATGAATTGCTCAAGGTACGACAACTTTTCCTGTGCGATCTGAATACGCGTCGCCTGATCGTCGACGATGCTTTTCAGTTCGCTATCCGTCGCGAGACGGCCACTGACCAGTCGAACTTGTCGGCCCGCCCCAAGGTTGTCCCGGAGCATTGCGAGCTGCGTTTGAGCATCCTGCACTTCGTTTTGGACGACCTGCATCTCGCGCTGGAGCGTCGTTACTCCTGCTGCGGCTTTGTGCTTTTGCATCCGCAGTTGAACGGCCCGCTCTTCAGCCTTGGCCACGTCGGCTTCGGCCTTTTTCAGTTCGAGCTCGTACTTATCGACCATGCCCGCGAATTGGTCGCGCAACGACTGTTTCGCAGTGCTCATGAATGGGCCGACCTCATCGCCCATCACCCAGTAAAACAAAAATACGCCCGCTAACACGACCAACCCGATAGCAATACAGTTTCGTAGCATGGTTAGGTTCTCCTTTGAACACGAAACCAAAATGAAAAAAGCCGCAGCACGGAACGCCGTGCCACACGTTCAAACGCAAACACTCAGTCAAACCACTTGGCCGCGTGCCCCAAAGCGGCTGGGCAACACACGTCCATACCGGCAAACGCAATCGCCAGCACGGAAAGCCAAATCCACGAGACCAGGAATAACTGGCCGCCTGACAACGACGCCAGCATCAGATAGATCGCAAAGCAAATCGCACACACCAATCCGACCCGACATCCGTCCAGCGCCACCGCCTCGCCATCGCCGACCGCGCCGCTGCGAATGCGCACCCCGATACACTTCAGCAGCAACCAGCAAAGCCCCAGAACGACAAAGAATGAACATAAGCCCGCCCAGTGCGGTTGGTTCACGATGCCGGCGTCCATCAGGAAATGAGCCAGTCGGTGGTGAATGGCCATCGCCAGCCACATGCAAACGAACAAGGCCACAAAGCGGCAAACGAGCAGAAAGAGCACGTCCCCGAATAGCCACAAAACCAAGATCAGCAACAGCAAGCCGAGTAATGCGTCCATCAGATCACCTCGAGAGAAAAAAGTGAGTTGTCGTGAGATTTTCTTACGCAAGATTCCTGCCAGCCCCTCCGCGCTAACTCGGCGGCTGGCAGATTCCTGCAGAAATACGCCGCCTGTCCCGATCCATCACGTCACGCTACCGTTCGGTGACGTGATGGCGCGGCAAACAAAAAAGGACGCTACGACGAGCAGCGCCCTTCTCAGGAGTTCAATTCAGTTCCTGCGGTCGAACCCTACTTGACCGCGTCAGCCAACCGCGTCTTGGCGGCGGCGACCGCGCCTTCGCGCGTTCGCAGCCACCACGAACCGCCCATCGTCGTCGCTGCGGCAACCACTTTGCTACCGTTACGACGCAGTGACGCAGATGTGACAGCGACCGTGAACGCCCCGAAGCAGTACCCTTCCACGTAGCCGAACGGGATCAAGGCATATCCAGGCCCGGCAGAAACTATTTTCGCCAGTGGGTTGTTCTTGGCCCAGGTCGTGCCCCATGAATTGCGAACCAAGAACGCGCCCCCGCCCAACTCTTCCGGCTGTCCCATTCGCGTTAGAAATGCATTGTCGAAGTACCCGATGCAACACATCGCGTGATAACCTGCAACCGAGTCAAACATTCCCATCTTCATCGCGAACCGGCCTTCGGAGTGAAAGCGAAGTGAGCTGTACGAGCTGCGAAATATGGGCAATGAAACCGCGACAGGCCGACCGCTAGCGATCTGAGCCCTAATCGCGGCGATGTCTTTCGGCCGAATCGCGATCGCTTGCGACTGCGGCTTGAACCGCCGCGCCTCGCGAAACGCCGACGCCGACGGTTCCTGCCGCAAGTAGCCTCGGTCTTCCTTATACCGCCAGGTTTCCTCACGGCACGAGCCGTATTCGGCCAACACTGGCATCGAAACGCGCAGCCAACT
>CAUJKL010000121.1 GCA_963204995.1 Planctomycetota bacterium
GTGTTTGGAACATCGATGGCAGTTCGGCAATGCTTCCCTTCGGTGACTTCCTTTCCTCGACGGATTCCGCCACTGCGGTCGCAGCTTTGTTCACCCGTGTCGACGGTACTACGAAGTCATCTGACTTCCCATCAGCGTTCATGTCAGCAGTGCCCTCGGAGAGGTTCGCTGACCGTTCCACCCCGCAGCGAAGCGATGTGGAAACCAATGGGATCTCCCGGTTCTCGCGCTTGGAATGTCAGCACATGCACAGGTTCTCCGACTCCGCCGCGTTCGCCGACTCCTCGCCAATATTGGAGTCGCCGATGTGGCCTTCTCCCGGTCAGGACTAGATCGGCACACGGAAGTGATGATTTCGGAGCTCAATGGCTGGCCTGCGTTTTCTCTTGCCGATGCCACACCCGCGACGTTACCATCGCCAGCGTACGGTTTGAGGCCAGAGCAACTGGCTAAGTTTTCTCTGTAGGACTCTTTCATTCCCGATTCCAAGCCGGTTTATCCCGGCGCTTTCCCTGGCAGCTTTTCTTCTCCATCCATGCTCGCCGTATGGTTGCTCTTCTTTCGTCATTGGGCATTCGAACTTGGTCATTCCCGCGCAGCGGTGCTGGCTCGATGTCAGCGTGGGCTTGGAGTTCCGCAGGCGTGGTAACAGCCCTCGCCAAACACTTCGGCGCGCCTGCGGGGAAGAGAACAGCCCCGTCATTCATCGAAACGGTTCCGTACACCTTTTCTTCTCCCGTACACCTTTTCTTCTCCCGCTCCTTATCCCCCTTCTCCGTTTGACCCTTCTTGATAGCCTTTCAAGCAGCGATACAACGCCGAGAGTTGACTGACTGCGACAGAAAAAAGTTGTTGACCGTCAACTATGACCTGAAATGACAATTCGAATTGAGCCATTCCATTCACATCACTGATACTTTCGGCGGCTTGTGTAACCGCTGGGTCCGCGAGTAAACACCGTAGTTGATATCCGAAGCTCGACTTCGAAACTGTCCATTGAATCGAATGTTCATGACAAACAACGCAACTCGGAGAGGGAAACGTAACTTCGCCAAGTTCGGATGCCTGAAAGTCACGTAGTTCTGACGCTAGAGTCCAAAGGCAACTCGTAGGAAGGGACACCTCAACGGAGCCGGAAAAATCCTTGGATCGCGCGGTGACATTCAAGACTATCTGGTTATCGTTGTCTGGCCCAAGACAGGGCCAGACAACCGAGATCGGAGTGATCTTGACGCTACCTGCATCACCATCGAACGAGAAGTCAAAACCATCAAGATGGAGAATGTCGTCCTCGACGTAGCCATATCCTTCGCTCATCACAGCCTCAACGACCAATATCAACTTTGGGTGGGCGGTTCCCACCCGGGAAATGTGGCGAACCTTGTCCTCCGGTCGTTCCGAAAGGCTTAACATTCGTCCCGACATCCCCTGTTTGCATGTCACAGCACGAACAGATAAAAATGCTGACGACGTCCTGTTGAGTCACCCAAACACCATGCGGAGTGGTTACTAGAGCCTTACAGTGCATTGTGCCTGCTGGAAACCCACCGCAAATCTTATTCGGCGCAGGGATCTCCTGCACGGGTCGGCAATTGACAGGCGTGAATTCTGCATTAGCTGGCAATGTTCCTTGCCGTTGAGCCTCTTCTAAAAACTCCTCCCCCGCCTTAATAAGTTCTTCCCATCCTCCACCGGTACATGCAGGCATGGCCGGAATCCAGTTCCGACAATCGTTGTGGCAGCCTTTTAGCTTCAATTTCCTAATCCATATCTCCCACTCTGGGGTTCCTGGGAGGAGCAGGCCTGGATCTGGTGCCCAAGGCGGTTTCGGGCTCGGATGTGGAATCGGAAGTGGAAACCCTCCACCTCTTGGGAAATTCGCTGGATAGCCACCGTATGGGCCTGTGGGAGGAGCCCCGTTGCCTGGTACATGAATCGGCGTCGAAGGCCCTGGACTCACCGGCAGTCCCTTGCGACCATCGGGGTCAACATATTGAGTTGGCATGCTGCCGACGTACTGATACAAGTTTCGAGTCGAGGTGTAGCCAATGGAGTCTCGGGAAAGAAAGCTGCCCCTTTGCGGGTCATAGCTTCTAGTTCGGTAGAAGTAGGTTGAGGTTTCAACATCTATCCTCCGTCCCGTAAACGCATAAGAATTGCCAACAGCAGACACTTGCGATGCGAACAGCTCACCATCCGAAGCAGTGACCAGGGTGTGCCCGTACGCATCGTAATTGTACGCTTCAACCACGAATGCCGTGTCGTCCGTTAGAGCGATTATCGACCCTTGACTGTTAGCGTGATACCACAGCGGAACTTCACTTGCGTTGCGGCAATCGACGAACAAGCATGCCTCATCAACCGAGGCTGCGTAAACGTACTTCTGCCGACAAGTACTCGGGTCCCCCGATACATGTTCAGCGAGAACTTGGCCAACATCTCCGTCCGGAAGCTCTTCGGCGGTGCAAATGAATACCGCTGTGCTAATCGTCCCATTTTGGTTCATCGATTTACTGACGCGTCGTCCGAGGGCATCGTAGGTGTAAGTATGCATTCCTTCGATACCTTCTGAGGCACCAACAGGCACGGTGGCCGAAGCCATCCTGCTATCGAAGTCCCAGGTGTAGACTTGCCCATTCGAGTTCTGCGTGAGATTGCCCTTCGAATCGTAAAGCAACGGTGTCGTGTTGATAGAAGTGAGTTCGTGGACTTCGGTGTGAGAACGATTCTCTGTGGTTCCGTTCTCGGTGAACGAATTCCAGTCGCCTTCTTTCGAGAGATTCCAAGATTGATTCAGCGCGCCGTCGGTGCGGTTCCAGGCGGTGAGGCGGTCTTGAGAATCGTAGCCGGTGGAATTGAAACCATACGGTGCCATGACGCCGGAGATGGTTTCGGAGGTTTTGTTTTTGTTAGCGTCGTACGTGTAGGTGAAATCGGCACCCGTGAGATTGGTGCGGCTGATCGACGAGACGAGGTTGTCGTTACGGTAACTCCACGTTGTGCCGATGCCGTTGCCATACTGCGACGTGGCAAGACGACCGCCGTTGTCGTAGGTGCGGGTGTCGATCAGGGAAGCATCGTAAACGATGGACTCCAACTGATCGCGAGCTGTGTAGCCACGACTCACCACCTTGCCATCAGGATAGGTGATGCTGGTCTTGCGGTTGGCGGCATCGAAGCCAGAGCCGACCGTGTAGGTTTGTCCGTAAGCGGTCAAGGATTCACTCACAAGTCTGGATGCGTTGTCGTAACCCATCGCTACGACGTTATTGTAACGTCCGCTGGCCGCGGAAGTCATCCTGCCAGCCGCGTCGTAAGCGAACGTGTCGGTGTCCGACTGTCCGAACAGGGGACTGTTCGGGCCACCTTGGTAGGCTCGGGAAGTTAGCCGGCCTGCCAGATCGTAGTTGTGCGTCGCGGTATCGCCTTGTTGGTCGGTTTTGACCGTGATGCGGCGAGCGGGGTCGTAGGTGAATGCGACCAGATCGTAATCGGCATCGCCGATGCTGCTGGTCGGGCCGTGGCCGGGGAAGGCTTCGCTGGTTTTCAGGTTGCGAGCGTCGTACGTGTAGAGCGTGGCATCGCCGTTTGCGTCGTGGTTGTCACCATCCAGCAGCGACAGCAAGTTGCCGTTGGCGTCGTAGCCCCACTGCGTCACGCTGCCGATGCGGTTGGTGCATTGAACTTGGCGATTGCGGGCATCGAACGAGCAGAGGGTTTCGGCACTCTTGGCATCGATCGTCTTGATCGTGTTGCCTGCCAAGTCATACGCCTTGCCGGTCATATCGCCTTGCGTGTCGGTGCAACTGATGTCGCGGTTGAGTGCATCGAACGTACAATTCTGGCCGACGCTGTTGGGGTCGCGGACAGCGACTTGATTGCCGTTGGCGTCGCTGCTGTAAGTTGCGACGAAGTTCTCGGCGTCGACCGATTCGATCGTGCGCCCCGCGCCGTCGGTGCGACTGCGGGTGATGTGATTGAGGGCGTCGTGGCGAGCCGCCTCCAGGACGTCGCCGTAGGTGGCGATGTTGACGATGGCGTCGTGTTGGATCGTGGTCCAGGTGATCGGCGTGCCGTCTTGCTCAAGAATGCCTTGGGCCACGGAGCGGCCGGTGCCGTCGCTTATCGAAACGCTGATCTCGTCTTCGCCGTTGAGAGTGACAACAGCAGAGCCGTCGGCACCGGCGCCCAACGCCGTGCCATCAGCGGAGAGTTCGGTGATCAGTGAAGCGATGCTCAGCGTGAAGCTGCCGCTGCCATCAATCCTTTGGACCGTGATGCCGGCGTCCAGACCGGCACCATCGTCGAGGTCGTCGTCGTAGTACCAGCGTTGAGTGAGACCATCGGCGGCAGGGATGCCGCCGGTACCGGCAATCGGGACGTTGTTCGGATCGACGACGCCGATCGGGACGAGCCACGTCGTGCGGGCGATGGGGCGATGGCGTTCGTCGTAGCGCGTGGTGACTTCGCCCAGCGTCTTTGTATCGTCGGGATCGTGATAGTTGGTGTGGGAAGCGACATCGGACACCGTAATCTGGTGTGTCACGTCGCCACGATAGTCGTTGTTAATGATTGTGCCGTGGCCAAGTGGATCGACGGTGGCTTGCGTGCGGCCACAGCAGGCGTGATAGATCGTTTGCCAATCATTCCCTCTCGCGTCAGTGCGAGTATCGAGCCGGCCATCGATCGTGTACGTGTAAGACTCGGTGCCAGCTTCTGCCGTGCCGGGCGCTTCGGTGCGCGATGCCAAGCCGTTGCGGCCGTTGTAGGTCATCACCGTGCGTGACTTCTGATAGCCATTCGTGTCATTGACATCGAAGTAACGCGGCGAGCGGACTTCGATCACGTTGCTGTTTGCGTCGTAGATCGTTTCCGTCTTGGCGGCGACCGGTGTACCGGCGGCAGCGACTTGTTCGATCGCTCGGCCGCAGCTGTCGTAGGTCGTCGTGCTGCTGATGCCTCGACCATCGATCGTTTCGATCAAATTGCCGGCATCATCATAAATGTAGTCGGTGATGACGTACTTGCCGTTGGGATCGGGATCGACGCCGCGCGTGAGTGCAATGACTTGACCACCGTGCGAAAAAGGCGCATTGCTGTTGCCTTGAATCGGGTTGCCGAATTCATCGTGCATCTCGTCCCCGTCGCCACCTTGCCACATCACGAAGTGAGTAACGCTGCGCTGAATGTCCAAGTCCGAATGACCAATGTCCAAGGAGGAGGAGAAGGGGTGAACGTCGAACATCGAACTTTTAACGTCGAACGCTGAAGGGAAGGAAATGAGGGAGGCGTTAGGGGTGGGGGCGGGGGAGATGGGGCGATGGGGAGAGGGGGAGACAAGGTGGTGGGGTGGCTGGGCGACGGAGATCACGTTGCTTGGTTCACTTCCAATGACGGCGGTTGCACCGGGATCTGGCATGTCGGGATCTGGCATGTCGGGATCTGGCATGTCGGGGTCTGGCATGTCGGGGTCTGGCATGTCGGGGTCTGGCATATCGGGGTCTGGCATGTCGGGATCGCCCGCACCTGGATCGCCACCTTCGTTCATCGGTGGGGCGTTGCTTTCTTCTCCGCTGCCATCGCCATTCGTGCCTCCGCCCGAGTTGTTGCCGCCGTCTGTATTGCCGTTTGTTTCGCCTCCTTCGCCTTCACCGTACATGTCGCCGCCACCATACGGGTCGTTTCCGCCGGAACCGTCATTGCCGTTCCCGCCTCCGGTGGTAACGCTGTTCTCGAAACCGGGGACAGCACCTTGGACCGTGCGCAGCAGACGACCATCCTGGCGGTAGACGAAGTAGGTGCGACGACCATAGGGATCTTCCGTGTAGAATTGCCGCCCGCCTTTGTAGACGTTTTTCGTGGTCAGCGTCTTGCCAGCGCGGGGCTGAACCGTGGTCTCAACGACTCGGTTCATGTGATCGTGCCTGTACCACGTCGTATCGCCCGCGCGAACAACCTTCGTCGGGACATTCGTCCCCGAAAGATACTCCGCGGTCTCTTCGACACGGATGGTCGGATCGGTGATCTCCGTGAAATTCCCCCCGGCGTCCATCGTGCCGCGAGCCAAAATCGTCTTCACGCGGCGACCGTGACCGTCGTATTGAAACTCCGTAACGATTCCATTGCGGTCCACTTGCGCAACCACATGATTGCCATCCGGCCCGCTACCATAGATCGTCTTTTCCGAGGAGCCGTCGTTGTAGCGAGTTTCCACCAAACGCGAACGCGAGTCGTAAAAGTACTCGGTCACGCGTCCCACCGGATCGGTCTGCGAGGCCAGCAGTCCGACAGCGTCGTAGGTCAGCGTCGTCGCGGCGCGCGGGCTGCCCGCCGCATCCGCTGGCTGAATAATCTTCGTGACTTGCTGGTTGCTGTTGTACTCGTAATCCGTGCGGTTACCGTTGGCATCGATTTCGGCGGCCAGCATGAATTCATTGGCATGACCTGCCGGGAAGTATTCCCAGTTGTAGACGGCAAACACCGGAGTTTGAACATCACCTTCGCCAGAGATCGGCTCCGTAAGGTAGACGCCGGTGCCCTCACTACCCATCTCCGAACTGTCGTCACTCGGTGGTGGCAGCGGAGCCGCCTTCCAACCAAGTTCCTTCGTCAGTCGGTTGCCGCGCCCATCGTAGGTATAGCGAGTAACGTTGCCATTACGGTCACGATAGCGAGTTGTGCGCCCCTGATCGTTGTAGCTGAACTCTTCAACAGAGCCGTCCCAGTGCCTGTTCCGCGCAACCGTCCCATTCACGTATCTAATCACAGTCGGTTCCGGCGTCTGCATCGTGTAAGCGCTATCAGCCACCTGACCGCTGTAGCCCAAGCTGTCGATATCCCAGCCAGCAATATAATCGACGCCGCCTCGTGGATCAATTCGCTTCAACAGCCCGCCACCTTCGTAGACTCGCTGGCGATACTGATCGGCAGCCGTATTCAGGTAGGCGATCTCACCGGCCCCGTTAATGACCATCCGGACGACACTCGAAGCGACGTTGTAATACGATTCGTTCGGTGTACTCCAGGCCGCGCCATTCATGAATACCGTCTCGTTTTCACCATCCACGGCCGCGTTCGCGTCTTTGTAGTCGACGACGATCAAGCCCGTATCTTGGTTGTA
>CAUJKL010000122.1 GCA_963204995.1 Planctomycetota bacterium
TGCATCGTTCGTTGGAACCGAGGTGCGGAGCGGTTACCAGGTCTTTCCGGACAAGCGGTACTTCAACATGAATGGTTGCCCGAGCTCGTCCACCTGCGCGACGCCGATGATCGGACGATCAAGCCGGATGATTGCCCAGTACGTTACGCCATACGCTCGGGTACTCAGTCGATGCAACGCCTGTTTATTCGGGGAAGACGTTCCGAGAAGCTGCCGGTCGACCTGCATGTCGTTCCTGTGCTGTCGTCCGCCGGGTCACGCTGTGGCGCTACGGTACTCGTGCGAGACGCTACGTTTGAAGCGAACCTCGAAGAACGAGTGCAGACGCTCCACAAGAAAGCCACACTTGATCCATTAACTGGAGTTGCCAATCGCGCGGAATTCGACGAATGCCTGGGCAGTTCCGTTGAGGATCATTTGGCCATGCGCCGCCCCTGCAGCCTGGTGATCTGTGATCTCGATCATTTCAAGAGCATTAACGATACGTACGGCCATCAAGCTGGCGATGAAGCTCTGGTCAGCTTCGCCTCGTTGCTCCAACGATTCAGCCGACGAGAAGATCTCGTCGCGCGTTACGGCGGTGAGGAATTTGTCATTGTTTGCCGAGATTGCGATTGCGGGTCTGCCATGCAGTTGGCCGAATCGATTCGCGAAGAATTGGCACGCACTCCCTTGTCTGAGCTGAAGGGACGCTGCATCACCGCGAGTTTTGGCGTGACGGAGTTGCAGCCAGGCGACACGCCCGATTCCATGCTGCGCCGAGCGGATCGCGCGCTGATGCAAGCCAAAGATACGGGACGCAATCGCGTCGTCCAGTTAGGCACGGGGATGGAAGAACCGAAGCATACCGAATCGCAAAATAACGGGTGGTGGAGCAACCTGATGGGAATCGGTACGCGCGAGACGATCGAGTGCTATCTGCTCACCCGCGTGCCGATCAATGTTACCGTCCAAAAACTGCGCGGCTTCGTCGCCGACCATAACGCCCAGATTGTGAACCTCACCGAGAAACAGTTGACGATCAAAGTCGAGTCACTGCATGGCTCCGATCGCCGTCGGCGTAGCGATCGTCCGCTCGGACTGACGATGCAACTCGATTTCATGTCGGTTGAGGATTTGCAGTCCGAGGTCGACGAGGATTCCGCAGAGCTGAAGCTGCGCGTCGTGACCGGCGGCACGTTGAATCGACTCCGTACCCAGTCGCAACGCCGTCGAGATCGCCGCGGCGATGGCGACGATTCGGCCCGCGGAGCGATTCGCAGCCTCAAAGCGTATCTGATGGCGGATATCCATGAGTCGCTCGAGGAACTCTACGACGATCTGCTTCGCTCTCGCGACCGCGCTCCCCGCGCCTAGCTCCATCCGCCGTTTCCGCGTGATCCGCGTGACATGTCGCACTCTCCGCCTGGGCCGATTGTACGTTTTTCGGGGATGGGGTATCCTGCACTTGGACTTGTTCGAATGCCCGTTGGCTTCGTGGAAAATGCAACCTCAAAGGAGGATACTCACATGGCTTATCAACTTCCTGAATTGCCCTACGCTTACGACGCGTTGGAACCGCACATCGACGCTCGCACGATGGAAATCCACCATACGAAGCACCATCAAGCGTACATAACGAAAGTCAATGACGCCATCGCTGGCTCGGAGCTCGAAAAAAAGACCGTGGAAGCGCTAATTTCTGATTTGAGCGCTGTACCGGAGAACATTCGCGGCGTCGTGCGAAACAACGGTGGCGGACATGCGAATCACACGCTGTTTTGGACAGTGATGTCGCCCGGCGGAGGAGGATCGCCGAGCGGCGATTTGGCCGCAGCGATCGAGAAGGAGTTGGGTGGTTTTGCGAAGTTTCAAGAAGCGTTCAAGGCGGCGGCGGTCGGTCGTTTCGGCAGCGGTTGGGCTTGGCTCTCCGTGGACAAAGGGAAACTGCAAGTCGAGAGCACGCCAAACCAAGACAGCCCGTTGATGGAAGGTCGCACACCGATCCTCGGCCTCGACGTCTGGGAGCATGCCTATTACCTTCACTACCAGAATCGCCGTCCCGATTACGCCGCGGCGTTCTTTAACGTCATCAACTGGGACGAAGTCGCACGTCGTTACGCGGCCGCCAAGTAGGCCACAACGACTCGCTGCCGGTACGCAGCAGGAATCGTCAAGGCGCAGTGGTCGCTGGGTTGGGCCTGCGCCTCGTGCTGTCGGTCATTCCGGCGCTGTTCTGCTAGCATCTAAAATCCGCCTTGACCTTGCTGGCGAGTCATTCTAGTATCCGCGACCCAAGAATTGGAGAGTTTCGCGATTTTTCATTCACTTGGCGGATGTTTCATGACGAAACATCGAGTGTAGCGATTGCGTTGAATTTATCGCGCACTTTGCCGTGTCACTCGCAACCATGGACTCGGACGCGAATTGATCATGTCCCACACAAAAATACGCTGGTTTTCGCCTTTTTATCTCGCCTGTCTCGGCTGTCTTCTATCAGGGACGATTGGCTGTCGATCGACGGGAGCGAAGCTTGCAACCGTTCCCGGATTCGGTTGGCTATCATCGGAAGAACAAGACGACGCCGCTCAACTGGCGAGTTCCTTGCCAGCTCCTTCTTCGGTGACTTCTCCGGAGCCGATTCGTCCACAGGACGAAGCGATACAGACGGCGGACGCATCGAGTAGTCGGCTGGCGAGTGCGAGCAGTTTAGCGAGTCGT
>CAUJKL010000123.1 GCA_963204995.1 Planctomycetota bacterium
GCCAAGTCGAAAAATACCAAAGCGGCGATGAATCGTCGCACTCCAAAAAGTGCAAAACTGGAAGTTAGGGTCGTCCAGGAAATAACTTCATGAAACGAGGTGGCTGGGGCCGAGTCCGCGAAGCCCCGGCTTACCATGAACTCCAATCAGCCGTGGCGTCGAAGACTCCGCCACAGCCACCCGCCTGTTTCAAGATTTGGAAGTTATTTCCTGGACGATCCTAACTCTATATCAGCCGGCATCTCAGTGACTCAAATGGGTCAAACCTCCTTGTTTTGATTTTCTTCCAGTAATGGCCGCACTCTTGGCCGCTCGCGTGGTCGCATCGTTGACGCAAGCTCCAGTCGACGAGCAATCGATTCGACCCAGGTTTCATCCCTAAGAGGTGCGCCGCGTTGGGCGCGATTTCGCATGCTCTTCAGTTCGTGATCGGTAAGAGGTTCGTTGACTCGATCAACCCAGTTAGGGATCTTGTCGAGTCGTAACGCTTCGTGAAGGACTTTCTCGAAGGCCACACAATCACCTTCCTGGCGAAACATCTTCGCACCACAGTTCGCGAGGTTCAGGACGTGATCGAGCCATCCCGCTTCGTCTGCTCGTGGTGATCTTGCCATGCCACGAGTCTACCACGCCCCGCGACCGGAAAAAAAGCGGTTTGATCCATTAGATTTCTTCAACGCGCCGCCACGCCGGTCGTGCCGCTGCTTGCTCGCAAGCAGTGCTGCGTGGGCACCGTTTCGCAGGAAGGCACTGCTTCTCCGAAGACTCCGAAGCAGTGGCACGGTTATCCGGACACGAAGCCGCTCCACCCCGTCCAATGTAGCCGTCACGCTCCGTCGTGACGAGCCTTTACAGCGAAGGCGTCGAACCGAATCACACATCAACTACCCGAACCAGCCTCCCATGACATCCGCTGTGGAAGGTCATCTCGATATGGAACGTTTTCGTCTTGCGAAGTCGCGCGAGGAAGGGCTCATCTCGGCGGAGCGAGATGGCTACTTTTCAAATCCTCCTCCGCCTCGCTTCCAGCGCCGCGTAAACCAATCGCCTTCGGGTGGTGCCGGGGCAGGGAGAAGGGCACCGATTTGCCCCAGATCGTGTTCACGGAGTGATTCGACTGGCGGACTGGCGGGGACAGGTCCACTTTATAAATAATAATTGGACCTGTCCCGCCCGCGGTTGACAGCTTGGTTATCCGCCGTCGGGTTCATTCCGCTTGTCGAGCCACAGGCAAAACGCAAACTTTGGATCACCGGTTGATTCAGTTGCGAAAAGAGTGATTGGCGATGCAGCCGTTCGGGTCGTCGGAGAATCCCCGATCGCTTCGGATCTAGAAGGCATGTCGCCCATTAGTAACGATGTAGTCTGCGGGTCGATCGCAATGACCGACGAACCGCCCCCGTGTTCGACATGAAGCGTACCCCATTTTGGGTCATTGGGGTTGCGATTAGCACGAATAGCAATCGTTGCTTCGTGCGTATCTGAATCAACAACGAGCTCGAACACGCGGGCAGATTTAGCGGTGATGTCGCGAATGCCTGAGAGTTGCGAGGAGCCCCAATTAGCATAGAGCAGTTTGGACTTGGCGTCGGGCAGCCGGATCGCCCATCGGTGAACGTTTTTCTCGGCAGATGGGAGGCGTCGCGCCGCGATATGGTCGGTGTCTTTGACTTCGATCAGTTCAAGACGTTTCCGCAAGGCGGCAAGCTCAGCGTTGGCGCGCACGAGGCGGAGCGATGTGATGGCATGCGAAATCCCAATCGCGGCGCAGGTCACGAAAGCTCATAAGCCAAACAGCGATATGTTGCGTACGCGCATAGGACTTGATTCGGATAAAAAACGTTAGCCGTAACCGGGCGGCGACGATTGATTGTCGATTGCAAATCCGCCTGACTTCGCCGCTCCGGTTCACGGCATGGTTATTTGCTAGTCCATGCCGAGGTCTTCGATGAAGCGAGCTGGCGGAACGATCTCGCATGCATCAACACCAAGTACATTTACCAACAATGGTCGCAATTCATTCAGAATCTCATCGTCGTTGCGCAAATGGATCATTTTTGTCGCAACTCGGACACCCACGAGTTTTGTCGTGATCTCGCCGAAGGTCATCCAGCCATCCGGCGGAATCGAGCGAAACGGCACGGTCACGAAATGCAGCGAAGCAATCGCACCGACAGCAGCAAAGATGGTCAATGGTAATGTTCGCAAATCAATTGCCAACGCCGAAATCACTGCGAGCAGGAGGGAACGCTGAAAACGGGACAGGTCCAATATCTAATGACGCTGAAAACGGGATGCGCTGAAAACGGGACAGGTCCAATATCTAATGATTAGACCTGTCCCGTTTTATCCCCCCGTTTTATCCCTCCATTTTGATTGGCCGGTGGCGGGAACTGTCATCGTCGGCCTGACGGAAGTTGCCGAAGCAACCATCAGGACACTTCGCATGAATCGACGGCAGGTTGTTGATGTTCGAGCACTTTGGGTCGATGCCGGACGTCACCCGCCTAAGTAGGCGACCAACCCAATTAGGAACCTTGTCGAGTCGTAACGTTTCGTGAAGGACTTTCTCGAAGGCCAAAAAATCACCTTCCTGGCGAAACCTCTTCGCACCACAGTTCGCGCGGTTCAGGACGTGGTCAAGCCCTCCCGTTTCGTCTGCTCGTGGTGGTCTTCCATGCCACGAGTCTATTACGCCCCGCTACCGGAAAAAAAGCAGTTTGATCCATTAGATTTCTTCAACGCGCCGCCACGCCGGTCGTGCCACTGCTTGCTCGCAAGCAGTGCTGCATGGGCACCGTTTCGCAGGAAGGCACTGCTTCTCCGAAGACTCCGAAGCAGTGGCACGGTTATCCGGACACTAAGCAGGCCCACCCCGCCACGGTTATCCGGACACTAAGCAGGCCCACCCCGCCCGACGCCAAATGGACTAAACTGTTACTTATGTGATCGTTAGCAATGCACTATAATCCCGCGAGGATTCATTAGACGATCCGATGCGCCCCGGCGATGACTGCTGGAGTCTGCCGAAAGCTCTGGAGCATTCGCGACATTGTCCAATTGCTGGAACAGAAAGAACGAATAGGTGCGACAGCATGATCGATCCATCAGAGTCGTCAAGAAAGCTTCGAGAGATCTTGCAACCGCTACCGCTCAAGGCAAGCGGAAACTGGGTTCTGAGGGCCGTAAAGCGAGCAATTAAAGAGGGCCGTTTGCCACGACGTGACTTGATGACGACTGTTGATGACGCTGTGGGGCACGCCACCAGATCCGGTAATAAAGATTGGTTCGCAAAAAGCGGAGTATTGACGCTGCATGGAAAGAAGCTGCTGGTTTGCGAACCATACTCCGAGAAAGTCTCTCTCGCGATGCTGGAAGGTCTCGAGAGCTTTGTAGATGCGCTGGACTACAACTATGTATTCTCGTCCAACTCCTACTACTTTCCAGGGCGGACAGTCAGAATTGTCATCGGACCAGCGGCTCTAGTTGAGTCATATCGCCTCCAGGAATTCGCCACCGCAAACGAGCGTAAATAGCATGACTTTCCAAGCTAGACCGAAACTGACCCACTGCCTGCGGAGGCGTGAACTTGCCAATCCTCGATTATGGGTGCTTGCGAGTGCCAGTGACACCCGCAAGACTGTTGCTAATCGCGTATGTCAGCAGCC
>CAUJKL010000124.1 GCA_963204995.1 Planctomycetota bacterium
TGTGTTTCCTTGTGTGTTATTGGCGTTTCAATCCTTGTTGTCTTGGATCAGTCGGCGAAGCCCTTTTCAATCGAAGGAGAATGACATGACGACAAGTTTCAATCCTTGTTGTCTTGGATCAGTCGGCGAAGCCTCTGGCGAACGCGTGTTGTGCCAATTCCACTTCGAGTTTCAATCCTTGTTGTCTTGGATCAGTCGGCGAAGCTTGTCTTCGATGTTCCCATCATGCTCGTCACACAGCGTTTCAATCCTTGTTGTCTTGGATCAGTCGGCGAAGCAAGCTCGCTACGCTCCACGGGCTCTTGAAACGCCAGGTTTCAATCCTTGTTGTCTTGGATCAGTCGGCGAAGCCCGCCGATTACCTCGTGATGGTTCGGCGGTAGACATGTTTCAATCCTTGTTGTCTTGGATCAGTCGGCGAAGCTGTGAGCGATGGGTGCGGGATGCTCACTTTCGAGTATGTTTCAATCCTTGTTGTCTTGGATCAGTCGGCGAAGCGACAAGCGAAAAATCCGCCGCAAGACCGTTCGATGTTTCAATCCTTGTTGTCTTGGATCAGTCGGCGAAGCCGGGTGACCCGAATCAATTGGCCGGAAGGTTGAAAATGTTTCAATCCTTGTTGTCTTGGATCAGTCGGCGAAGCATCTGTCGAGACGTCCCCGACGATCTAATAGCAGGTTTCAATCCTTGTTGTCTTGGATCAGTCGGCGAAGCCAGCAGCCGTTGCGTCTCAGGTGCGAACTGAATTGAGTTTCAATCCTTGTTGTCTTGGATCAGTCGGCGAAGCGGCTCTGGCGCGGGAAGTTCAACGGGGAGTAAAGCTTGCGGCAGGAACTCAGTGGCTTCTGCGGTGCCGTATGCTCGACGCTACGACCCCAATGATGGCCGATTGGTGGGCGTTCTCGCAAGTCTTGGCGATCCTTTCTTGTTGATGGCTCGGAAGTTACGTCAAACAGTTCACTGGATGCAAATATTTCGGTAGCAGCAATCGCCGCAGCGGTTCTTCCAACGAGTAGCTTGTGGAAGGTAGCCCTGCTGGATCACGCCCAGGACTTCGCGAACCGCCCGCTCGGCGGCGCGGCGGGCGCGGGCGTCGATCGCGAGCTGGACAATCTCGTAGTTCGTCCGAGTATAGCAAAGATAGCCGCGGTTGACCGGCCGCTGGTAGACTTCTTCGATCAGCATGCCGTACAGCACCGACTGCATCCGCTGGTTGCGGAACACGCGGCGAGGCTTTTTGGCGAACTTGTAATCCAGCGGAGCCAGCGTCCCGTCGTCCAACGTCAGCACTTCATCGGCGATCCCCCGCACGCCCAGCGTCTCGCTGGCCAGCGGCACATCGAACTCGCGGGCCGTGACGCCGAGCTTCTTCCGCAGGTACGACTTATTGACCTTCTGCCGCTCGAGATGCACCTGGCGTCCTTTTTGCACCTTCCACCGCCGCTCCTGCCGCTCGGGAATCGCCAGCACATGCTCGAAGTAAGTGAACCGCGGGCAGTACAGATGTTCCAAAACGTGCGTGATCGTGATGGAGGGGCCAGCCGGTTTCTCTGCTATATCACCACTCCCCATGTATCCTCCTCGTCATCCATTTGCTGCCTGCCTTCGGTTAAATCCAGGCCGCGATTCTCATTGTAAAACTCTTCGCGGAGCAGCCAGAAGTTGCCTGTTGCATCCCGTTCCGCGTACCTTTCGGGACGAACATCCTCGCGGACGTACACGGATACGGAAATAGCCGCGATCCGAGCTGAAAGGTTCCGCAGTGCGCGTCGTCGTTGCCAGCGATCTTCGATTTGTTTCACTCGTTCCAGTTCGGCTTTCAATGCTGGATCCTGATCAATCACAATGAAGGACACCTGATCCGCTTGGCGACCGCGCAGGAGATCGCGAACGGATGGGAGTTCCTCCCACCGGGCGAAACTCTTTGTATGTGTTTCCCCCAAGTTCTTTTTGTCACTTAGCGTTGCAAAGTACGCTTGCGTCAAGTCGAAGACATGTTCTTCGAGGATGAGTTTGCCTTCGCCTTTCGCCAGATAGTTTCGCAACACGCGACGTGTTTCCTGCAGCAGCACCGTGTCGTAAATCATTGTCGCGTACGGCTTGCCTTTCTCGTTGTGGAGGCTAACGAATTCGATGGTTTCGCGCGGGCGATTGAAGTTACGGTTACATCGGCCGGCAACTTGAATCAAGCTGTCGAGTGGTGCGAAATCGCGGATCACCAGCGACTGGTCGATATCGACGCCCGCTTCGATGCACTGTGTCGAAACGACGATACATGGCTTTCCTTTCTTTATGCGTTCGATGGCGATCAAGCGGTCGCGAGGTGTCATGTCCGCACTCAGGAATTCGATCTGAAAGCCGACTTTGCTCAACGTGTCTCGCACTTTTCTAGCGGACTTGCGAGTGTTGAGCACGATCAGGACTCTCTGTTCTCGCCAACGCTCGGCACGCGTTACCAATTCGTGGATGAAGTCGTCAATCGAAATGGACTCCTCGTGCCGGAGCAGGAGTTGGTATCGCTCCAGTGTGGAAAAAACGCTCCTGGGCGAGTCGATCAATTCAATCGCATCGGGCAAGAAGCCGGTTTGAGTTGCAGACATCGCGAGAAGGCGGCAGTTGCCAAGCGATGCCAAGTGAGCGAGAGACTTGGCGACGATGTCCCACAGCACGCAGGGCAGCGCTTGAACTTCGTCCATCACAATCAGCGCATCGCACAACTGATGAAAACGCATTTGATGTCTAGTTCGCGAGTCAAGCAACGCGAACAGAAATTGATCAAATGTCGTGACAACTACGTCACCATGCCACGTATCCAGGAAGAATTCAGCCGTGTCCGGATCTTCAGAATCTTGGTGTTCGCGAATCGAAAGCGAGTGGTACGAAAGCAGCCCGCCCTGCTGACCTAGCAGTTTAGTGTAGATGTCTTGCGTTTGCTCGATAATCGATAGAAACGGCAACACAATTATTACAGGCGGTGTGTGTGTGTCGGATTGAAATTGCTCACGCTGCTTCAGCGCCCAAGTCGCGGCAAGCAATGTTTTGCCGCTGCCGGTCGGCAAGGTCATCGTTTGAATGCGATGCGAGTTCGCCTGCGACAGTCCTTCCATGAAGCGATTCCGGACTTCGTCTCTTAGCGGATCAAGACGTGATGGAGTGGACCGTTTGTGCTCTGCAATCGACTCGACGACAACTTCGGGCGAGATATTCGGCCTCGCAGCATGACGAAACTTGTCTCGTTCATTCGGCGAAATTATCAAATACGCTTTGTCTGCTTCGAGGAGCATCGAGTGTGTAAGCTGGCATTGCAGACGGAAGGCAATTCCGTCCGGCAAATTCAATTCAAGAAGCGACTCTTCGATGAGCGTTTCTTCGAACCATTCCGTTAGGTCGTCCAGGTCGTGGTCCGTGGCAAAGCACGGGTTAATCCTTTGGTCATGGGCGTAATCCGTTTCTAGAACAGCTGCGGACAGCGTGTCCCAGTCGAATCCTTCCAGCTGTCCGATAAGAATATTCTGGCCGTCCGTAGAACTCAGAATATGACTCAACTCCCCGTGCGTTTTGAAGTTGCTGTGATGTCCAGCCGCACACGCAGCGACCGCTAAAGTCTGACGCCAGTTCCAGGCGTTGTTCTTGCCGTGAGCCAGGGACACGACGAAAGACATCGGAGTATGCGCCTTCAACCTCCTTTGCTGTTTGAATCCGTTCACATTTTTGATATAGCTTTGAAACGCCGCGCATCCCTTGCCGACATCGTGCATCGTCACCGCCCAATCGAGCCACTGCAGAAGCTGCATCGACCGGTCGTGAAGTTGTGGGCTATGCTGAGCCCAGATTCGGTGTGCCGCTTCACGCACCTCGGCAACGTGAACTTGCAGTGTCTTGTCTGGATGGGACTGTAGCGTCATAGAAAGATGATCCGATCGTCTCCAATTTGCCATGCGTTTTCGGTGTTTACGGGGATTGGTTTGCCGTCGCGCTCCAGCAAGTAGTTCGCGTGAGAAAACACCCGGTTGGGCGAAACGTCGCGTGGCATCCGCAGCTTTTGAATCGCAAGATGTTTGGAATAGGCCGTCGATGCATCCAGTTCCGCGCGCGCCAGGGACACGGCACTGTTGACTTCGTGGACTGATTTGGGCAATTGCTTTGCTTCTTCATCGCCCAATGAGTTGAGATCGGCGAGTAACTCCGAAAGCCCTAAACAGGGTGTAAAGTGCCAGCGGCGATCTGCGATCCGTCGGCCAAACTCTTCGTGATGTGATGCCGGTAATGCCGCGAATATCTTGAAGCTCGGATTCCACAGCATCTCTTGCGGAATGCGAGTGTTTTTCTCCTCTTTCTGCGTCCCCTTTTCTGATTTCTTGACGCGGTAACCAAGGGCAGCCGGGATATTCTTACGCAAGTTAGCCTTGTGCCAAAACCGATTTGGAACTGCTCCGGCGACTGCAAAATGTGCGTTGCCGAGAACTTCTTGCGCTGTATCCTTTCGCAGACCGAGAACGGCTCCAGCCAATCCCAGCAACACGGTTCTAGGCGGAATAGGGTACGTCAACGCGTTGGCAGTTGCTTCCGCGCGCAGGAAATGCGCGAATCGGCCGCGGTATTCGAACACAGCCACTTTCATACACTGGCCTCCTGCATCACGCCATCAAGGTTCATGTCCGTCCACCCCGATGCTACGTTGTCCGGCAGGAGCGTTACGTCGGGCGAAACGCAATAGCTGATCGATGCGATCTTGTCGCGGTGCTGGCCAACGCGCTCCGCCAACTTAGTCAAGTCGATTCGATAGTCGTCCGGGCTGGCCCACTCTTTCTCCGGTTTCCCGTTGGCGGTTTTCAAAGAGACATAGTCCATTAAGTTGCCAAACTGAAACTCGACCCCCGAGTTGTAATTGATGCTGAAGAGCAAGCGAGGAACCTGCCCACGTTTCGTGCGCGTATTTGCCGCTGCACGGACGCCATTCCACATGGCATCAAGCAACGTGTCGTAGTCTGCGTCCGTCATTTGGGACAGATTCGCACTGTGTTCGTTGGCGACACCGTGGAAGGCAATTAGCGCGTATCGCAATCCGAAATAGGTGGTGAACGTACCCTGCGTCTTCTCTTCGGCACTGCCAAACACAGACGTGCCGTGAATGTCGACCTCCTGCGCCTCGTGCTTGACTTCGCCGTGCTGTATTTGCACGGCACCGGTGAGAGTTTTCGGTTCGGTCTTTGGTTCCCAATCGTCTTGCTTTTTAAACGCGAAGGAACTGCCAAACAGTCTCGCATCAATGAACGCGTCTAACAGAATTTGCACAAGTACAAGCCCTTCGCATTTGGCAAGTTGTTCCTTTTGAAGGTGTGCGGCGACGCGACCCGTCAAGTTCGTTGTCTTCCCCTCGACGGAATCGACGAGGATTTCTTGTCCTTGCGATTTCAGATAGTCGCGGACGAAACGCTTCAATCGAACATCAGTCACGTAGTGCGTTCCATCGGGAAGGACGCGCGGGCGGTTCTCGTCGGGATCGCCATTCGGATTTCCCATTTTGATGTCGTACAGGAAAAGGAACTCGCGTCGAGACGAAAGAGTCGCTTTGTCAGTCAATGAATACTAGATTTTCAGAGTTTTAAAGAATAAATCGGAACGGCTGGCAGCGTCCAGTTTTAGTATGGAGTTGAATCCGCAGCTATCGATGTTGCATCAGACGACAGCTGGCGTTTCCTCCGCTTTTCCCATCGCGTTGTCATCGGTCTTTCCTTTTTTGGGAAGAATCTTGGTGGCGAGGG
>CAUJKL010000125.1 GCA_963204995.1 Planctomycetota bacterium
GTCCACAGCCACGGGCCGACTAGTGTTGTGTGCTGCACCAATCGCCGACGGTATAGCAATTGACCACACGAAGCCGCCGTCAGAACGACTACCCACAGCGCTGGCGGCAGGAGCACGAATTCGGCTAACAAGGGCATGGCACTTCGTCACAGTTGATACGATCCGCACAGCCGTTATGTCATCGCGCCATCGTTTTCCGTGATGTCGCAAAGCTGCAACTGACTCGATGATAGATCCAAGCGATTGAGCGGCAAGGGGATACGTACGGTTTGGGCAAGCGCGAAGGATGCCCACACCTGTGCGTATCGGAAAAAAAACAACGGTTGCGTTTGCTATACACGCAATCGCATCCCATGTTTCCACAGACGCACAGATGATTCCGGTGGAGACGTTTCACTCCGCAGGAAGATGGGAACACCCCGCACGGTTGCCGTAGCGCGTGTGAGATGCGGATGACGTTTCCGCAAACCTTGGGTTTCAGTCCCGTTTGTGCCTCTTGCGAGTTGCACCGCTTTATTCACAGGAGTTCGATCAATGTTCAAGTTCAGTTCAGCCTTGCTGATCCTCATCGCGACCAGCACACCCGCTCACGCGGACATTTTCGGGATTTTTGCATCCAACGGCGGCCCCGAGCAAGTTATCGATGGACACGCGTATGGTCCAACACAAAGCACCGTTGTCGACGGTTCGATGCACGGCTATCCGTTCTACAGCGGCTGCTGCGAGCAAAAGTCGCCCTGCTGCCAAGGTTTGTGGGACGGATACTGCGGCAGCAAAGGCTGCGGCATGAAGTCGTCTTGCGGACGAAGCTGTGGCCGCGCGAAGGGCGGTTGTGGCTGTGGTGCCGGGGTCGCGATGGGCTACGGGCATAGCAGCTGTGGCAAAGGCGGGTGTGGCATGGGTGGATGTGGAGCCCCTGCCCACTGTGGTTATGGCGGCAAAGCGGGATGGGGTTACGGCTATCGCGGCATGGGTGGTAAAGGTGGTTGTGGCGGTTGCGGCAGCAAGGGCTGCGATACGTGTGATCCTTGTGCTCCCAAGCATCACTGCCGCTTAGGGCTATTCGATTGGATGCACTACGGTCGCGGGCACGGATGCAACGCCTGTGGCGGCGTTGGATGCAGCAGCTGCGGTGGTGGCAAAGGTGGCTATGGTAAAGGCGGCTACATCGATTACGCTCCGATCCAAGGCTACGGCGAGAGCTACTACGGAACACCGACCGAAGCCCAAGAAGAATCAACACTTCAACCACCAGAAGTACTTGTCGAACCGACTTCGACCTCAGATCGATCGGCTTGGCGACGCCAAGTTCCAACGAATCCGTTTTCGCGACCGTTGGGCTACTAAGTAAGTTGCAGCGTCTGTTCTCCAGTGATAGCGGGGCGAGGCGACATCGATAAATGTATTTTCTACGACAACGGAAGCCGGGCCAGACTGGGGAGTATGGTTCGGCAGCCGACGAGTAGAGTTCGAGCAGGTGAGCTTCCATGAAGGAACTCACCTGCTTCTTTTTGTTTTGTACTCGCGGCCCTGCCGGATCGGTTGCTGGTCAGCTGCATGCTCTCCGCCGAAGAAAAGCTAAAATCAGCTTTAGCCGGTCCACCATCTACGCCGATACAATTCGTACAAGGATACCGGGAGGGCGAGATGGCCCCGGTCATCTCGTTTCAGGATAGAGGTCATGGTATGACGACGGAGCGACGTACCATGGCCTTTTTTTATGCGCGCACCCGCCATTTTTCCACGTGCATGTAAGGGGCGAGATTCTTTCTCGGTCCTACCAAAGTCCGCACGTCGCGCAATCCGAACAATTGTAATGCTCGCGTTCGTTAGAGCAATTTTTCCCGAGGTTGACGCTCGGGAATCATTCCGTTTAGCCGTTGGCAATTCCACCTCTCTTCGTCAGAATGCGCTACTGCCAACTTCGTTTACAAGATGGCTTTCGAGACGTGAATCTTTCTAATCCTCGACGAATCCCCATGCTCGCACGTCGCGTCAAAGGCCGATTTCGTATCGCGTGGGGCAAGGCTCGGCGTTTCGTGCTGCATTCGGTGTTGCACGCCGACGATCCGCCCGGTCGGCTTGCGTTGGGAGCTGCAATCGGAATTTTCGTCACATTTACGCCGACCTTCGGCTTCCAGATGATGCTGGTCGTTTTCGCGGCGTGGCTATTGGGCGCGAATAAAACGGTCGGATTGCCGATCGTCTGGATCTCGAATCCCGCGACCGTTGTGCTCATTTACTACCCTTGCTACGTCGTTGGGCTTACGTTGCTGGGGAGAGAGCCGATCGATAGTCAATGGTGGAGCGAATTGCGGAAGCCTCCTGCCGGCTGGTGGCCGGCCGTGGAGTTCTATTGGCTACAGTTGCTCGAAGTTGCGACACCGCTGTGGCTGGGCTGCCTGGTGGTGGCAGCTTGTACGTCGATTCCGACCTACTACTTGGTCTATCACGTCGTTCGCGTCTATCGCTTACGCCGCACAAGCCGATTGAAGTCGCCGGTTTAGAACTCGCTTCACAGCCTTGCCAGCCGACTCGCCAGCGTAGATGCTAGTAGCTTTCGACGATTGGAATCTGCGGCTTGGCGAGGGAAGTACGACCATGAGCAACGCTCCCGAGATCTTATTGGGCAAACACACACGTCGCGAGTTTCGCGAACGCATGAATTCCGGCGAGCTACAAGCGGTCATTATTCCGGTGGCCGCCATCGAGCAGCATCTGGAACATCTGGCGATGGAGCACGATTGGCGCAGCGTGACGCACATCGCACATCGCGTCGCCGAACGGTTGTGCCCGCACGTCGTCGTTGCGGAAGGACTGATGGCCGGGATCAGCGAGCATCACATGAAGCATCCGGGCACGCTGTCGCTGACTCCCGCGACGTTCATGGCAGTCGTTCACGATCTGGTCGACAGTATGTACCGAGCCGGATTCAAAAACATCCTCGTCCTGAACGGTCACGGCGGCAATGTCGCGCCAATGAAAGCCGTGTGGGACCAGTTCATTCGCCGCTATCAAGTCAACTTGCACTTCATGCCCTATTGGGATGTCTACACGGTGCAGGACGCCGAGGAGTTGTTAGATAGCGGCCAACGTTTGCCCCAGGATCTTCCCGGCCACGCTCAAGAGTTCGAGACTTCCTTCGCGCTGGCTGCGTTTCCCGAAAACGTCCGTACCGACATGTGGACTGACCAAGTTGACCAGAAGCCCGCCATGGCGACCGCCGAAAAGGGAGCCGCTTTCATCGAACGAACCGTCGACCGAGTGAGTGCCTACGTCCAGGACATGATCGACGGCAAGCGAGTCGTCGAGATTCCACCGTTTCATCCATGATGTCTCAACAAGTGATGGGTCTGCCGGTTTGTCAGTCCTCCGTCCTCCTAACAAAATACTTGACGCAATTACCCCCGACGTAGTAGCGTGATC
>CAUJKL010000126.1 GCA_963204995.1 Planctomycetota bacterium
CGCTGACACCGACGCACGTTGTCACATCAAAAAGGACCGGCTCGCGCCGGTCCTTCTTCTTTGGAACCGTTGACACCCCCTCTCAGCGTGTGCGCAATCGAAATGAGCGAAAACGATTCATCGAATCTGAACGGCCGCAGCTGGCACGCGGTGAACAATTAGCAACGCTCACGAAATAACTTCCTCCAACGACACGCCCAGCCGGGCCACTCTTCCATCTGTCACGTCGAGCGTTTCGTAGCTGAACTACATAGATGCCAATCTTGGCGGTCTTCGCAAACCGAGGAAGATCGGCGAAGGCTCTACCCGTGGAAACTGTGGGTGCGACGACAACACACCGTCCGCATGTTGGCAGCAACGGCCCTCTGAGAAGGTGCTCCGCAACACAACTGTGGCTGGCAACGGAGCGGAGGTAACATTCGGTCGATTTGCATTTGGTTCGCGTCGTCTTGAGGCGGTCTAGTCTCAGCTAGTCCTTGACAGTGCTGGTGATTTCAATTTAACTGGACATTCTTTGAGTAGTATATTGCATCTTTTGAAAGATGTTTTCTGCGTTTGGGAGGTGTTTGGTGAAAAGGCGAGTAGAATCCGGCTTTACGCTGGTCGAATTGTTAGTGGTCATCGCGATTATCGGGATCTTGGTAGCCTTGCTGCTGCCAGCGGTCCAGGCGGCTCGCGAGGCGGCTCGCCGCATGCAGTGTACCAATAATCTCAAGCAAATTGCCTTGTCGTTGCACAACTATCACGATACGCACAAGATGTTTCCTTACGGTCACCGTGGCGGTGGTGGTACCTACCCATTCTACTGCCACAACCGCGATACGTGGTTCCATCGCATCCTGCCCTTCGTCGAGCAAGGTGCGACCTACGACGCGTATGAGGCCGACTGTGCGAATGTTTCGGCGACTACCAGCAATCACGTTCATAATATTTCCGCGAGTCAACCGTTTGTTCGAATCCCACTCGCGGGCTTCATGTGTCCTTCCGATCCGGCAAGTCCAGGCTTTGCCGACACGGCCAGCGACCGTTGGGGCGGTAATTACTTGGGTTGCATTGGCAACGGTACGCTTTCCACCGGCACGGGCAATGGCATGTTCGGATATGAGACAAGTACAAGAATGGCCAGCCTAATCGATGGCACCTCCAATACGATGATGCTCAGCGAATCGGTTCAGCGTGTTCGAGTTCCCACTGTATTCTCCTGGAGCTGTGCGGGCTGTTATTGGATTGGCGGCGCGCATGGTGAAGTCACATTTACCGCACATGAAGGGCCGAACACCAAGGTGCCCGACCAGAATTATGCCTGCAAGTCGACATCCGTCCCGCAGGCACCTTGCACTGTCAATACCAGCACGCGGTACAACTTCACTCGCAGCTTTCATCCAGGCGGTGTGAGCATGGCGTTGGCCGACGGGTCGGTGCGATTCCTATCCGAGACCATCAACCTCGCTACCTACTATGCCTTGGCAACGCGCGAAGGTGGTGAGCCGATCGGGGAGTACTGATTGCCTTCTCCTTGTGGTGTGGGAAGTGGAAAACAGTCCTTCGACAACGAAGAAAGTACGGAGCATGAAAACAGGTTGCAAGTTATTTCTGTTGTTTATTGGTGCGCTCGTTTTGGCCGGATGCGGTCGAACCGATGGACCGCCCACCTTTCGCGTCTCCGGTGCGATTACTTTCGACGGAGCACCTTTGGCTGAGGGAGACATCGTATTCCGCGACTCAACCGGTCAAGGAACCAGTTCCGCTGGACGTATCACGAACGGGCAGTATGCGTTCGAGTCCACGGTGGGAAAGAAGGATGTGATCATCAAGGCAGTAGGCGAAGTGCCTGGTAAGGTCGACCGCTCCAATCCCGGCGAGACGACGCCCATCGTCGAGCAGTATCTGCCGAGTCGATACAATGATCAGACAACCCTTTCGGTTGACGTTACCGACTCCAAAAGCACGAATGAGTTCGATTTCGATCTAACCAGCAAGTAGAGGCCATCCAGCCACTGCTTCTCCGAAGACTTCGAAGCGTGGTACGACACACCCAGCCGGGCTATTCAGCCTCATGACGATCGGGGCATCGATCCCGTCTACGCATCGCTAGGCATGACGACGAACGTGTAACCATAACACCCGGCCAAACGAACTTCAGCGGGCCAGTTCTCTACCGATGCCTTGTGCTCGAGCTCGGTGATACACCTGAATAGCGGTCGCCATGTCTTCCAGCGCCAAGCCTAAGTTAATGGCGGCGGTTCGCTCGTGACGAGACTGGCGACCCGGCTGCTTTCCCCCCACCAGTTCGCCGAGATCGGCATAAACTTCGGGCGTTTCCCGGAAGTAATCTTCCTCACGATAGTAACGCAACTGGGCCAAGTCATCGGTGGCCAGCTTGTCGAACTCCCGAAGTGCAGCGCTCTGCCAAGACGAATCGAAATCCACCAACGAAGCGAACGATCCGGGCCTCAACCAGCCTGGCTCAATCTCTGGTTTCGGGTTCTTGAGGATGGGTCCGCTGGTGACCACTATGTCCAGGTCTTTGACCGCCTGCGACAATGTCCGCACGGGCTCGACCTCGACCTGTAACATCTCCTGCATTTCGCTCGCAAACCGCACGGCGATTTCTGGATAAAGGTCGTATGCCTTGACCTTCTGGAGCGGGAAGACGCAAGCCAATGCTTCCAGATTGCTGCGCCCTTGCACGCCGCAGGCCACAATGCCCACCGTCGCACTCTCGGGACGAGCCAGATATTTGGCTGCCACCGCAGTGGCGGCACCGGTTCGCTGAGCGGTGATCCAAGTGCAATCCATCACGGCCAATGGTACGCCCGTGTTGGGATCGTTGAGGATCAGCAGACCCGTGATGTAGGGCAGCCCTTGGGCTTGATTGTCGGGATAGCCCGCGACCCACTTGAGGCCGGCTGCTTCGAGACTGGGAATGTAAGCCGGCATCGCATGAATGAAGGCATCCGGTCGCGGATGGATACCTGGTTTGGGAGGCATCTCGACCCGGCCGTGTCCCTTCTCCAGAAACATGGATTCCAACGCTTGGATGATCTCGCACATCGAGATCTGGGTGGCTTCCACATCCGCTCGCGATAGATACAAGATGGAGCCGGTAGTCATTGCTATCCCACCGTGCGCTTCAGCAACTGACCGACTGCCGCCGTCAATTGCGAGGCGGCTGTCGGCGCGAAGGGAGGAATGTCCAGGATCTTCGGGACCGTCAGGGCTGCATATTCACCGCTGCGATAGGCCGCCGGGTCGGTCAGATAGCCGATCAAACCATCCGTATAGCCGACGACGATCGTGTGTGCCAGCGGCGAGCTGCGCTGAATGGCCAGACCATAGTAGCTATAAAGTTCGGACGGGTGGAACACGAGTCCCAGGTCGCCAAGCTGCAACGCGCTGATCTCCACCGGCAGTTCTCTTTGATCGGGTTGTCGCTGGACATTGTCCTCGTACCAGGCCTTGGCAAAACCCGCGTCCACCCACTCGCCGCTCGCGCACTTCGCCGGTTCGTCGCGGTAGCGAGCGAGCCAGGCGTTGAATAAGTCCATGTCGAGCGCAACGCCATGCGAAGCGGTCTGCGCGCGCAGCGTCGTCACGGGAACCTCACTCAAGTTACTCATCGCCGCCACAATCGCCTTATGCACCGCATGAGCGGTTTGCTCCGCATCGCCGCGCCAGGGATCGCCAGCACCGGGGTTCACGTCTCCCGCATGTCCTTGCAGAAACGACGGTGCCAGGTGATGGCTCTCCTGCACGAGATCATGCACCAGGCCGAGCCAATCCGGTCCCGCCTGTTCATCGGCATAGCACACGGGATGGGCTGAGAAGTGATACCACAGCAAGCTGCTCTTTCCTCCGCCTCGTTCAAAGAACAAGACATGCAGCATCGTATCCAACCAGCGTTCGGAATCGGTCGAGTCGGGACCGAACTGTTCGTCGGTCTTAAAATTCTTGGTCGTGCGGTTAAAGCTCGCACCCACCGCACGGCTCTTGCCCACCAGTAGCTTCGCGGACGCCAGATCGGCTTGGGCACGCTTGACCGCTTCGACCGCCTTCTTCTCGACCGGCACGCAGTGCGCCCGCGCGATCTCTTCGCGGGC
>CAUJKL010000127.1 GCA_963204995.1 Planctomycetota bacterium
GTACTGTCTAACGTGATACGGCGGTCGTGTTGCGAGGTGCAACACGATCAGCAGCGTTGTAATCGTGAGCACGGAAACCACTGTCGCGACGAGTCGGCGATGGCGACTCGTCCAACGACCAATTCGCCGCGACCGAGAAAAGTACTTCCCTAGATCGGCACTGAGTTCTGCTGCTGTGGCCGGTCGTTCATCGATCTCGAGAGCAAGGCAACGGGCGACGATGTTTGCGATGTCCTGACCGACCGCAGGGTTTAGCTGGTTAACTTTCGCCGGTGTTTCCTCTTGGGCTTTTAAGCAGGCCTCGGCCGCTTGCCTTGGCACCACATCAACTGGCGGATCACCGAAAGGCAACTTGCCCGTCAGCAATTCGTACAGGATCACTCCCAGCGAAAAAATGTCGGATCGAGGATCGCCCGACAAATCCGCTTCGTAGGGCTGCAGATGGACATCGCGGATCTGTTCCGGCGGCATATAAGGCAACGTTCCACCTAGTCGCCGAGCCCCACCTTCGATATCGCTGGCGAGGTTGAAGTCCAGCAACATCGGCACGCCGACGGGAGTCAGTAGCACGTTAGAAGGCTTCAGATCGCGATGCAAAATCCCATGTTCGTGGGTATAAGCAAGTGCCTCCGCCAACTGAATCCCTAGTCGCACGACGCCGTCGACGTAACTTCCGTGCAAGAGCACTGGATCGGAGGCGTTTTCGCTGGCCGCATTGTCGACGAAATCGACGACCTGCTCGCGTTCTCGTGCGGCATCCAGGATCACCTGTGCCGTTGTGGGTGGCGTTCCACTTTCAAAGCCAATTTCCAAAAGGTCCGCCAGGGTCGCACTACCGTGATAGGGCATGCAGACGGCGGTCATCTCGGTCTCTTTGTCGTACTTGATGGAGAATACCGGCACGACATTCGGATGTGTCAATTTGCCAAGCGTCTCGGCTTCATCACCTCCCTGCTGCGATACTTTAATCGCGACCAATCGGCCACCCAAAGCGGTCTCGGCGGCGAGATAAACTCGCGCGATAGCACCAACACCCAATTCGTGAATGATCTCGTAACCTAGAAACTCGCTGAATATCTCCGGCCAGTTCGCCTCTTCCAATGCCGGCTGTTGATCCATGGCGTCGTGGACATCGATCAAGCGTCGCAGGCTCTGACGATAGCTTGGATAGCGATTGCAGAATTGGCTGGCAGTGAGAGAACGATCTTGCTCTCGGAGCTGGCAATATTCGTCGAGGGCATCGTCGAGTTTCTGTTCTTTTGCCAAATGCCCGACCGCGATTCTGATCGGTGGACGACCATTTCTGGCGACAGCTCGCCACGTTGAGGTCGCGCTTTGCAGAGCCGCACGCGTCGCTCGCCCCGTGTGACCTTCTTTCATCTATGCGGTCTCGTTAAGGGCCAACTTATCGATGACTTCCCGCGCAGTGCGTTCGTGGATTCCCAGTTCCTTGCCAATCTCGACGAACGTGAGCCCCTGCATACGCAATTCAACTACCTGCCGATCTCGATCAGAGCGTTCGTGCAGCATGGCTTCCAAACGATCCTTGGCCATGACGATTTGGCTGGGCGTGTTGGACTTGCGGACATACGCAGACTCAGCTTCCGTGCCGACGATCATTGCGCACTCGCGTCCGACGTTATGCTTTTGACCTTGCAACCGACGACGCGACTCTTGAAGGAGTTTGTTTTGCGCCATCGTCGCCAAGTACTTGATGAGATCCGTCGGCTCGGTGAAGCTCGCCAACTTCTCACGCTCGGTAAAGAACGAAGCCCAGACCATCTGGACGAAGTCGAGCGAATCAAACTTTGATCGCATCCGTTGATTCAGCTTGCGTCGGACGACGCGTTGAATGTGAGGACCGTAAGTCTCGATCAACTCCCAGGCGGCTTCGTCCGAACCGGCACACACACGCTCGACGACCTTGCGAAATTCCGAATTACTGTCGCTCATAATGTCTTCACCAAAGTAGGAGCTTCCCACCCAAAGCACAACTTAACATGATTGGGAACTCGGATGCTACTCATTTCCTGGTCCGATCGGGCGGTTTTTTGCAGGTTTCAGCTCTCGACAGCACTCGCAGTCGCCACGCCAGCCACACTCTAACGTCGCGTTCCGCTTGCGCCGACTCCAACCCCCCAGGGCAACGCATGGGGCATCTGCTAGAATCCCGGCTTCTACAGGGATGCGGCAAGTTATGCAACGTTGGGATTCGGTAACAATCGTTGGCGTCGGCCTCATCGGCGCTTCCATTGGCTTGGCTTTGCGCGAGCGCGAACTCGCAAAAACCGTGGTCGGAGTCGGTCGTCGAGCCGCAACGCTGCGAACGGCGCGACAGCGCGGTGCCGTTACCTCTACGACGACCGATTTGACGCGAGGCGTTCGTGACTCGCAGTTGATCGTCGTCTGCACGCCGGTAGAAAGCATTGCCAGATTTGTGCTCGAGGCAGCGGCAAGTTGCTCCGCCGGCTCGATCATTACGGACGCTGGCAGCACTAAATTCGAGATCGTCCAAACCGTTGATGCTGGACTGAAGAAGTCTTCACATCAAGTTGCCTTCGTGGGCAGCCACCCGATGGCGGGCAGCGAAAAGACCGGCCCAGCGTATGCACAAGCGGACCTGTTCGAGGGACGCGTAGCGGTCGTCACGCCTTCGAAACACTCCAGCTGCGAAGCCGTCGAACACGTCGAAAGATTCTGGGAACTTCTCGGTTCCAAGGTGGTTCGCATGTCACCCAAGGACCATGACCGCTCGGTAGCAGCAATCAGTCACATGCCTCATCTCGTCGCTTCGGCGCTCGCTGCCGCAACTCCCGCCGAGGAATTGTCGCTCGCCTCAACCGGTTGGCTCGACACTACTCGGATTGCGGGCGGCGATCCGGATCTGTGGCGACAGATCCTCTTCGAGAATCGCAGTGGCGTCTTGAAGTCATTGGACAAGTTTGAGAAAGTGCTCATAGCGTTTCGTCAGGCGCTCGAACGGGACCAACAGGAAAAGCTCCTTCAACTGCTCGAAGCAGGAAAGCAACGCCGTGACTCTTTGGGAAATTGATATCTATCCGGCGGCTGGCCAACCCGATCGACTCGGCAGTGCCGTGGCCAGTGATGCGGCCGATCTGGGCTTGGCCAGCGATTTGTCGGTCAGCGCGGCGCGCGGGTTTCTCGTGCAAGGCGAGCTCGACGAAGCACAAGCCAATCAGCTCGCCCGCGAGTTGTTTGCCGATGGAATTGTCGAGCGCACCGTGGTGGCTCGCGCCGGCGATCGGTGTTTGAGCGAGCCGCTTAACGGGAAGCCACAACTGCTCCACGTCATGCTCAAGCCGGGTGTGATGGATCCCGTCGCCCAGAGCGCGTTGAATGCGATCGCGGACTTTGGGTTGCAAGTCGACGCCGTTCGCACTTTCCGAAAGTTCTGGTTGTCGGAGACTTCCGCCGAAACCGTTTCGGCTATCTCGTCGCGAATCCTCGCCAACGATTCGATCGAGCAAGTCGTCGTGGGCCCACTCGAACTCGACCGGCTCCAGCTCGGATCGCCCTACCATTTTGAACTGGTTCACGTTGCGATCCTGGACTTAGACGACGAAGGACTCACGCGACTCAGTCGCGAAGGCCAACTCTATCTCACGCTGGTCGAGATGCAGACGATCCAAAACTATTTCCGCGACCTCGGCCGAGATCCGACGGATGCGGAACTGGAATCGATCGCTCAGACGTGGAGCGAGCATTGCAGCCACAAGACGCTCGCAGGCCGCATCGCGTACCGCGACGAGAACGGCGAGCAACGTTTCGAGAACATGCTCAAGGAAACGATCTTTGCCGCCACGCAGCAGATCCGCCGGGATCTGGGCCAAGACGATTGGTGCGTCAGCGTATTCGAAGACAACGCAGGGATCGTCCGATTTGATGACGAGTATAACGTCGTGTTCAAAGTCGAAACACATAATCATCCTTCGGCGTTGGAGCCGTACGGCGGAGCCAATACGGGGATCGGTGGTGTTATCCGCGACACGATGGGAACAGGGTTGGGGGCGAAGCCGATTTGTAACACGGATGTCTTCTGTTTCGCCCCCCCCGATATTTCAACGAGCGACTTGCCGCCCGGTGTGCTGCATCCGCGTCGAGTCATCAAGGGCGTCGTATCGGGAGTTCGCGACTACGGCAATCGCATGGGGATTCCGACGGTCAACGGGGCGATTTACTTCGACGAGCGTTATCTCGGCAACCCGCTCGTCTATTGCGGCAATGTCGGCCTCATTCCACGAAACAAGTCTCGCAAGGAAGTCAACGCGGGCGATTGGATCGTCTCCGTCGGCGGACGAACTGGCCGCGATGGTATTCACGGCGCAACGTTCAGCTCGGCCGAGTTGACTAGCGAAAGCGAAAGCTTGTCGGGCGGAGCCGTGCAAATCGGCAACGCCATCACGGAAAAAATGGTGCTGGACGTCATCCTACAAGCTCGCGATCGCGGCTTGTACAGTGCGATCACCGATTGCGGAGCGGGCGGGTTTTCCAGTGCCGTGGGCGAGATGGGCGAGAAGACGGGAGCCGAGGTCTGGCTCGACAAAGCACCGCTCAAATACGACGGCCTCTCGTACACCGAAATCTGGATTTCGGAAGCTCAAGAACGCATGGTGTTGTCCGTTCCACCAGCGAACTGGGACGAATTCGAATCGCTGTGCCGCTCCGAAGGCGTCGAAGCGACGATCATCGGCAAGTTCGTCTCAACCGGTCGGTTACAACTGAAGTACAACGACAGCATCGTCGCGGATCTGCCGATGAAGCTGCTGCATGACGGCAGACCTCCGATCGTGCGCGACGCAGTTTATGCGGCACCGGTAACAAAGCCGCTCAACCTTCCTGCTCCTGGTTCGCTCGATCTGAACGACACACTCAAGAAGATCCTCGGCTCGTTGAACGTCGCCAGTAAAGAGTGGGTCATCCGCCAATACGACCACGAGGTGCAAGGCGGCAGCGTGATTAAACCGCTCGTCGGTGTTGAGAACGATGGGCCCGGAGACGCAGCTGTGGTTCGTCCTGTGTTGAATTCGTATCGCGGAATCGCCGTTTCGTGTGGCATGAATCCTCGCTACGGCGACTTCGACACGTATCACATGGCAGCGAGCGCAATCGACGAAGCGATCCGCAACTGCGTCGCTGTCGGAGCCGATCCCAGTCGCATCTCGATTCTCGACAACTTCTGCTGGGGCTACACCGATCGCCCCGAAACGCTCGGCTCGCTCGTGCGTGCTGCATTGGCGTGCCGCGATCTGGCAATCGCCTTTGGCACACCGTTCATCAGCGGCAAAGACAGCTTGAACAACGAATTCAGCTACGAAGGCGAGAACGGCAAGCAGACGATCGCGATTCCGCCCTCGCTACTCATCAGTGCGATGGGGCAAGTCGACGACGCTCGCAAGTGTGTGACGATGGATCTTAAGGAAGCCGGCAACACGCTCTACCTCGTTGGACTGACAAAAGCCGAACTCGGCGGTTCGCACTTTGCGTTGGTCGAGCAACTCGCGGGCGGCGAAGTGCCCAAGGTTAACACGATCGTCGCAAAGCAAACCTTCGCGGCGATTCATCAAGCGATCCAAGCGAGTTGCATTCGCGCGTGTCACGACCTTAGCGAAGGCGGACTCGCGGTCGGCGTTGCCGAAATGGCGTTTGCGGGAGGCTTGGGTGTATCGGTATCGCTCACGAATTTGCCGAACGAGATCGACGATGTCACGCTCCTGTTCTCCGAATCCAACTCGCGTTTTCTGTGCGAAGTATCCGCCGGAAAGAAGGCCGAGTTTGAACGCGTCATGAACGGACTGCCATATGCTGCAATTGGCGAAGTCAACGAAACAACTCGCGTACTGATCATCGGCAAGTCTGGCGATTCGCTGATTGACAGCAACATCGCCGAACTGAAGGAAGCCTGGCAGTCGCCACTGCGTTGGTAGCAACACCAGGAAACCCGAAGCGTAAGCGAAATCGCAACATCGTTGCCGTCGCTTACGCTTCGAGTTTCGATTCCAAACGTACAAATCTGAAATCTGAAATCTGAAATCTGAAATCTGAGATTTGAGATTTGAGATCTGAGATCTGAGATCTGAGATCTGAGATCTGAGATCTGAAATTTGAAATTTGAAACCTGAAATTTGAAACCTGAAATTTGAAACCTGAAACCTGAAACCTGAAACCTGAAACCTGAAACCTGAAACCTGAAACCTGAAACCTGAAACCTGAAACCTGAAACCTGAAATCCGAAATCCGAAATCCGAAATCCGAAACCAATCCCCATGCCTACCCCCCGCGTCCTAATCCTCCGAGCGCCCGGCACTAACTGCGATCTCGAATCGGCGCATGCCTTCGAGTTGGCGGGTGGTAAAGCCGATTTGATTCATATCAACCAATTGCTCGAAGCGCCCTCGCTGCCCAGCCAGTACCAAATTCTCTGCCTTCCGGGCGGCTTCAGCTACGGAGACGATATCTCGGCGGGACGAATTCTTGGCAACCAGATTCGCCATCATCTGCAAGAGACGCTGGGCGAGTTCAAGTCAGCCGGCAAGTTGATCTTGGGCATCTGCAACGGCTTTCAAGTCCTGATTCGCTCCGGCATCTTGCTGGCCGACGACGATCAAGGCGAGTCAGCGACATTGACGTGGAATGCATCGGGCAAGTTCGAAGCCCGCTGGGTCAAGCTGAAAGTGGACGGGCACAAAAGCGTCTTCTTGAATGGCATCGAATCGATGTACTTGCCAGTCGCGCACGCCGAAGGCAAGTTCGTCACACGATCGGTGAAGCTACTCGATCACCTGAAAGCCGAGGGACAACTGGCGCTGCGATATGAATCGCTTCACGGGTCAAACGGACACGTGCCCTACCCCGATAACCCCAACGGCTCCCAAGCCGATGTGGCGGGAGTCTGCGACGCGACTGGCCGCGTTTTCGGTTTGATGCCACACCCGGAACGGTTTGTCGATCCAACACAGCACCCACGTTGGACTCGCGAAGGGTTGCAGGAACACGGCGACGGTCTGCTGATCTTCCAGAACGCCGTTCAATACTTCGCCAGTTGAGTTGCGAATCAACAGGTCGAAACGTCGGCGACCGATGAGCATTCGAAGTTAGATTCCATCACGCGTCGAGACCACTCCGATCCGCCGAGTTCCGGTGCAGGCGAATTGGTTGGCACGGCGATCATGAGTGCCGGTCAGGTCAACGTGATGGAGCCGTTTCTTACCAACGTCGACGGGATCTCGACGCCTTTTCTGTAGCGGCTTCTTCGGTTGGAAAAGTGTTAGGGAACCCCGTCATGGCTCCGAATTGCGTTCAAAACAGCCATTATTTTTGTGTTTGTCTGTTAATCGAGGTATCCTGAGGAAGCAGCAATTCGCAGCAATTACCAGTGGCCTCCGCCTCTCGACCGTCTGCGGGAACGCCTCACTTCTTGTTCCAGGATCAGGCCGGGTTGCCACGTCTCAGTTCATCACGGACACATCAGCACATGCTTCGCAGCTTGATCCAACAAATAACTAGAAAACGTATCGGTACGCCACGACCAAGAACTCGTCAGTCGCGCCGAGCCGCCTTTCAGCGCCAACTTGCACGTGGATTGCAGCTTGAATCGATCGAGTTCCGCTACCTCCTGGCAAACATCACAGGCGACGAGTCCGGCGCACCATGTACTTCTGACCACACGGCAGCCTCGGGTGCCTTCGTGTTCAATGCCGACGCGTCCGCATCCCACCTGGGACTAAGTCTCGATTCGACGGGACAGACGGTCCAAATCACGCAAGATGGCGAATTGGTAGTTGAACGTGCGCTGTCGACACTGACTGAACTGACGATCAACGGAAACAGCCTGGATAATACGCTCACGTTGAACTTGGCTAACGGCAACCCGATCCCTAGTCGAGGGCTGTTCTATAATGGTGGCGATGAGGCCACGGAGACTGGCGATGCCATTCAGATCGTCGGTGGGGAAGCGTTCGAGACTTCTTACACACCCACTGTCGATCGCGACGGAATCATCACGCTCACGTCGGCTGGATCGCCAGTTGGCGCACCCACAACAATCTACTTCACCAGCCTTGAGCCGGTCCAAGACAACGTTCCAAATTCCAATCTAACGGTAAACGGCACGAGCGCCGGCAATGCGATCGGCTACGCGAACGGTCCTGGTAGCAGCATCTTTCTTGGCGACACCACTGGCCTAGTTGCGGTTGATAACTTCGAGACGAGCGAATTCAGCAACAAGGCGAATTTGATTCTCAACGGTGATGCGGGCGACGATGTCGTGACCTTGAACGCTGCTGTTCGTCCCACCGGTTTGACGGCCCTGATCGTCAACGGCGGAGACAATAATGACGTCGTGAATTTGCTGGCCGCGAACGTTCCGAATCTGACCATCGACGGCAACGCTGGGATGAACGCGGCTCGAATCGCCGACGCCGGGCCGGGCGTGTTCGATTCCGGCAACATCAATCTCCTCAATACCGCTTTGGAGTTCGAGTTCGGCGGAACCACACCCGGCTTCGGTGCCGGATTTCACGACTTGTTGAACGTCATGGGCACCGTCACGATCGGAAGCAATGTGACGCTGGTTGCTAATGCGTTTGCCGACGGACACGGCATTAACTTTGTGCCCGCCGATGGTGACCAATTCGTGATCATCAACAACGACGGTGGTGATGCCGTGATGGGAACCTTTGCCGGGCTGGCCGAGGGATCGCTGTTGAGCAGCAACTTCTTAGGGTCGGGGCTAAACGCTCGACTTACCTATCGCGGCGGTACTAACAATAACGATGTCGTCATCGTGGTGGACGGCTCGCCGGCCATTTCGGGAACCGTAGCCGACCAGATGGTGAACGACGACGCCACCATCGCACCGTTCAGCCGAGTTGCCATCACCGCCGCAATGCAAGTGTTGACGGTCACGCTGAGTCTCAGCGGCGGCGACACCAACGGAATTCTGGCGAACCTCGGCGGATTCAACACGATCGGGCCAGGCACTTACCAGTTGACAGGTGCCACTGCGGCGGTCGCCACTGCGGCGGTTCAGGCACTAGTTTTCGACCCGACCGACAATCAGGTAGCGCCCGGTCAGAACGTCACGACAACGTTTACCATCGCCGTCGATGATGGCAGAAACCCGGCAGTCGCCGATGCCCTCACGACCGTCATTGCAAGCTCGATCAACGATGCACCGCTGGCAAGCGATCTGTCAGCCAGCGCCGTCGAAGACGGCCCCGCAGTCGCTGTATCTTTCAACGCCGACGACATTGACACCGACGACGACCCCACAACCTTGACATACACGATCCTCTCGCCTCCCGCCGAAGGATCGCTTACCGGCATCGTCGGTAATACATTTACCTTCGATCCCGGCACAGGCTTTCAGGATTTGACGGTAGGCGAAACGCGGGCGGTGACTTTCACCTACACGGCTGCAGATGGCAACGGCACAACCAGCAACACGGCCACTGGAACGATCACGGTCATCGGCGTCAACGATGCTCCCAGCTTTACACTCGCAGCCGATCCAATCGTTCCCGAAGACGCTGGTTTGCAAACGATCATGGGACTCGCTTCCGCAATCAGCCCCGGAATCGGTGATGCCGACCAGACTTTGACCTTCAACGTCGTAGTCACTGGCACGACCGGTAATTTAGCCTTCGATGCCAGCCCCGTGTTCGACGCAATGACCGGCGATCTGACTTTTACAGCGGCGGGTGATACCAACGGCATCGCGACGGTCGAAGTCACGTTACAGGACAATGGCAGTACGAGCGGGCCGCTCGCCGTAGACATCCCGTTAGTACCAGGTGGAGGCATCATCGACGGCGATACCTTCACGATTGACGACGGGGTTACTCCACCCAAGACCTTCGAGTTCAACAGTAACGACGCTTTCGACCCAACCAACGTGGAGATCCGCTTCTCGGCTGCATCAACGGTGGATAGTATCGCCAACGACATCGTCAACGCCATCGCAAACTCCGGGCTCGCCCTTGCACCGGCGAACGTAGGCGGAGGGCGAGTGCTCCTTGCTGGCTCGTCCGACAACGTTGCGGTCGACGTGAGCATGTCGAACCTGACGTTGTTCAACAGCACGGGCGGCGCGAACAGTTCTGCCACCCAAACCTTCCGTATCAATGTGACGGCGGTCAACGACGCACCCGTGTTGACGCCGACTGGCACACAAATGCTTACCGCGACTGACGAAGACACGACCAGTCCGGGTGGTTTGGTTTCGGCAATCGCGGCAGCAACGATCAGCGATGTCGATGCTGGAGCGATTGAAGGTATCGCCATCACGACCACGACGGGGAAAGGAACTTGGCAGATTTCGACCGATGGGGGAGCCAACTTCTCGGCGATCGGAACCGTGTCGACAACTCAGGCACTTCTGTTGCGAGCTGCTGACGTGATCCGCTACGCGCCCGATCAACTAAATGGTGAGACGGCCACGATCACCTACCGTGCCTGGGACCAAACGGGAACTACTTTCGGCCAGCAGGGATTCAAGGTGAATGTCGCAGTGGCGGGCGGCAGTTCGCCGTTCAGTGTGAACACGGATACGGCTTCGATTCTGGTTAGCGATGTTAATGACGCCCCGGTGCTGGCAGCAATCGGCAACAAAACCGTGGATGAACTGACGACGCTGAGCTTCTTAGCCACCGCTAGCGATGCGGACGTTCCGGCCAACACGTTGACTTTCAGCTTGTCGGGCGTGGTGCCAGCGGGAGCCAGCATCACACCGGCTGGAGCGTTCAGTTGGACGCCGACTGCTGCACAAGGTCCGGGCGTATACACGTTCGACGTCGTGGTGACCGACAATGGGACACCTAACTTATCGGATCGCGAAACGATTACCGTCACCGTCAACGACAGCGGGACATTGACCGTGGAAGATGTGAGCGTGGCCGAAGGTGGCGGATTGACGTTTACGGTGAAGTTGGACAATGCCGTACAAGGCGGGTTTACGGTCGATGTGACGCTGGCCGATGTCACAGCCACCGGCGGCACGGCTCCCTTGGTTTTTCCAGCAGATTACAACAACGTGGTGGCGCGGTTGAATTTCAACGGGACGGCGGGCGAGACGCATCAGTTCACAGTGGCCACGCTGAACGACGCGGTGGTGGAAGACGTGGAAACGTTCACCGTTCGACTGAACGCCTCGAATCCGCTGGTCGATGATCGCGACACGGCGACAGGCACGATCATCGACAACGATTCTCTGTTGGTCGAATTCAACCAGGCGACGGGAATGGATACAGAGTCTGCGGGCGGGAATCTGCCACAGTTGTTGGTGACCGGCACGATTCAAATTGGTCATCGTGTGACGATCAATCTGTCGGTCTTGGACGCGACGGCGACAGGAGGTGGTGTGGATTACACAGCAACGACATCTGTGACCATTCCCGCCGGCTCGTACGACGCGGCCGTTGTGTTCACGACGAGCCTGTTGTCGATCAATCCTGACACGCTGATCGAATCAGACGAGACAATCGACCTGGGTTCGCTGACCGGCAGCCAGGTCCAAGTGGGAGATGCCAATGCCGACGGCACGATACAAGCCACCACGCGCTACACGATCATCGACGACGAAATGCCGAGAACTGCCGTAGTGGCGGATACGCCGACGACTTTGACGATTCGCGACGTTGTTCCCGGAGGCAAGGATGATCGCCTTGCACTGACGATTGTGAGTGGCATGTTGGTCGTTACGGATCTGAACAGCCTCCTCGGCGACTATACCGACAACACGACAGGCAACGTGGTGGAGACTCCGCTGGCCTCGTTCAACAGCATCGAGATAGATCTGTTGGGCGGTAATGACCAGGTAGCAATCGATTTCGGTGGCGCGTCGCCAGGTTTTACAATCTCGGTGAGAATCAACGGCGGCGACGGGATCGATACGCTCACCTTCTCGGGGCCGACGCCGCTTGGTGCTGGAGGTCTCACCACGAATGACGACGTTGATGACATCTTCGTCAACGGTTCGATCACGACGCAGGGCGGCAGCGTGACGTTGAAAGCGGCGCGAGACCTCGAGGTCAATGCAAGTATCAACACGGGATCGGGAGGTAGCGTCAGTTTGACAGCGAACGGCCACGACATCTTCGGAAACTGCTCGCTCATCCAAGCCGGGAATGCAAACATAAATCTAGTCGCCGGCACAGGCATCGCCGGGGTGCGCGTCCAAACCACAGGTGATGTCACGTTGGATGCTGGTAGTGGCGGCATCGTAGGCTGCTCGGGCCAAGTTACGGTCAGCGCGCAAACATTGACAACTCTGGCCGGCGCATCGGTCGGCATTGCGTTCTTGGCCTCTGGTCACGTGACCAACGTAGAACCGATCCTCACCCACGTCGACGCGATCCAGGGCACAGTCGGTGGCTTGGGTATCTTTTTGGTAAACGATCGGCCGCTGACGGATAACGTCGTATTGGTTGATTCCGCTCCGCTGGGCGTTCGCGACGTTCGCGTTGTGCCGCCAAGAATCGCTCCCGAAGGCGAACGCTCCCCTTTGCAGAATGGAGCGAATCGGCTCGACGTCAACGACGATGGGGCAGTGTCACCTGTCGACGCCTTGGCGGTTATCAATTATCTCACTTCCCCGCTGCCAGCGGCCCACTCAGAGAGTTCAAACGACACGCACGTGCGATTTTACGTGGATGTAAATGGCGACCGAACGGTTTCGCCTCTCGATGCCTTGATCGTTATCAATCAATTGAACTCGCGACCCACAC
>CAUJKL010000128.1 GCA_963204995.1 Planctomycetota bacterium
GACGCCGGCCAGCAACGGCGATGGGTCCGTCGAGGACCAGGCGCGGGAGTTGGTGGACGTCTTGTTCGCTTCGGATTCCGGGTGCAGCGACGTCAGCGAAGCCTGTTCCGCCGCTGGTTTGATCACCACCAGGCTGCGGCACACCTGACAGCGACCCTCGCGACCGATGTGGTCGCTGGAGGCCACCATTTGATTCTGGCATTTGGGACAGACGACGATAATGCGAGCCGACATAAACTACGGTCTCCTGGAACCGCTGATCTATTGTTCGCGAATCATGAATGGACTCAATCCGTCTCGACCACGCAGCGGAAGCCCGTGTCTTGCTTGGCAAAGTCCATACCGTATCGTGAAAACATGGGTGCCAACGCGTAGACCGAGCCGAGCCCTTCGAAGGTTCCGCCCTTCACCATGCGGTAGGGATTATTGTTCTGAAAGAAGGTTCCTCGGACAAACTCCGAGGCGTTTCCGCCGAGGTTGTAGACTTGATAGGGACTGACGTCGCGCGGTGTCGACTTGACGGGCGCGGTGGTCTTGGTGCCGGCTGGCGGCGTGTCATGGACGTGGAGCCAGGTGGCTTCGTAGGTGTCGCCCCAGGGGAAGAGATGCGCGCTGTCGCCACGGAATGCTCGCGTCCATTGCTCGCGAGTCGGCAACTTTTTACCCGACCAATCGGCATAGGCTTGCGCGTCGTCGTAGGTGATATCGACGACCGGATGTTGTTCCTTGCCGGGCGGCGGCGCTCCGTCAACCCAGTACGACGGCACGTTGTGACGTGTTTCATTTACAAATCTGGCGTACTCGGAGTTCGTGACTTCATATTGATCGATCATGAACTCAGCGACATCCACCTCGTCGATCGGCGATTCGAGACACGTGGCGACCATCGCGTCAATAACACTCGCCGAAAAACTGAACTGCCCGAAGAACCGACGCAACGTATTCTCGTCGTTCCCCAATCGCACCTTCCCGGCCGGCACGAGCACCATCCCCGGGTGTTCAATCTTGGGTTCAAGAGGGGGTTGGGACGGGACGCGGGATTGAACAAGGACGATGATCGCCAAGCCCAGCAACGCGAGCAGCAACGTGATGCCGCCACCCAACCATCGGCGACGCTGGTCTGGGATCGAATCGATTGGCATCGCTTGCACCAGCGGGACGAGGTCGATGGGGGTCTCGGGGGAGTCGGAATCCGATCGCGAGCGAGTGCTGGAGAGTCTCGCGTTGTCCCACGTTTCGGTGTCTTCCGGCTCGTGGTTCTTGAGAATGTGCGAGATCGCCTTGGCCATCTCCTGTGCGTCGGCAAAACGGCTTGCCGCGCGAACGGCCATCGCTTTGTCGATCAGCGCGACGACTTCATCGGGAAGGTCCGGAACGAACTCCCGAATCGGTCGCGGTCGCGTGCCTTTTGCGACCCGTCGTATAACCTGCAACGTCGAGCCTTCAAAGGGGCGTTGGCCGGTGATCAGGCTGTATAAAGTCGCGCCGAGTGAATAAATGTCGCTGCGATGATCGACGCGATGGCCGCGACATTGCTCGGGCGACATGAACGGCGGCGTTCCCAACAGGTCGCCGGTCGAGGTTAATTCGGAGGCATCGTCACGGACCAACCCGAAGTCCATGACAAATACGTTCGGCCCCGAGGCCAGCATGATGTTGGACGGCTTGATGTCACGATGTACCAGACCTTGTTGATGGACCGCGTGCAGTCCGCGCGCCGCCAGTCTGGTGATTTTCAAGGCCAGATACCATGGCAACACCGATCCATGCGTCCGCATCAGCTCGGACAGATCCTGGCCTTCGACGTACTGCATGACGAGGAACAACAACCCCTTGTCCTCGCCGGCCGTATAGATAGTGACGACGTTCTGATGATTGATCAGTGCCGCCTTGCGGGCCTCCTTGAGGAAGCGTTCCTTCTGATGCTTTCCGGAGGTGTCCGCGCGGGGCACCTTCAGCGCGACACGTCGTCCGAGCGTGAGATCCTCGGCCTCGTAAACCTCCGCCATGCCGCCCCGACCGAGGAATCGTACGACGCGAAACGCAGCCACTTGCTGACCCGGCGCTAGTTGTGGTGTAAGCTCGAGGTCTTGACCCATGATTCATTCCGAGCGAACCGTTTCCGCGTTCTTGCCTCAAACCATCGCGCGGTGTAATCGACTTCACGACAAGGGTGATCGACTACAAGCTATCCGCCGCACTGAAGCGACGCAAGTATTTGAGTTACCCAGGGCGTTTGCCAAAGCGTTCGTTCAATTCAGCCCTGGCCCGACTCATCGAGACCGCCAACGCGCCGGCTGACATCCCTAACTCGCGCTGTATCGTGGCGTAGTTTTTTCCGGCCAGGATGGCGACACAGACATCCCGCGAGCGACCGGTCAGCGCATGGATTGCCTCCTCCGCCGCCAAATGGTCGAGGAGCGAGGAACGACGCTCCGAACTGGAGCTCGGGCCACGCTGTCGTTCACGGATATCGCGCCGTGATCGAGAACGCTCGACATCGAGAATGACCCAGCGGATGGCTCGGCAGAAGAACGCGATGCCCGCCCGCCGCGAAACACGCTCGCGGCGCCAGGCACCGCGGCACTTGAGATACGCCAAGTGAACAAGATCTTCCGCGTCCTCGAAGTGTCCTGCGCGACTACGCGAGTAGGCGACGAGATGAGCGTAACTCTGCTCGAACGCGGCGTCGAACGCTGAATCTGAGTGGCAAGTTTGATTCGGCATGTTGTCTTTCCCTTCTGAAGCGATCACACTTGGAAAACACGTAGCCACGATTGGCCCGTTTACACCCTATTGACCTCGGCAACGCGAAGTTGGAAAAGAAATCGAAAAAAAGTGCCGATTTATTGTCCGATGCGACTGACTTCGCGCGTCGCACCGATGCTTTTCCGGAGACGAGGAGCGATGTTCTGCGAGCGGCGCGGGAGGGCGAGTGGCAGGCGTTTTTCGACGAATATCTCACTCCTTGCTGGCGGGAGATCGTGATTCGCTGCCGACTGAACCGGATTCCGCTGGAGAATGCGGATGATCTGTTCCAAGAACTGACCATGCGGCTGCTACAACAGGGCCGGTTGGGAAAATACGTTCGGGATCGACTGCAACCGACAGGGGAGGATTCGGAGTTTCGCGGCAACGCGGCGGCACGGTATTTAGTCGCGAAGTCATGCCCCGCCGAGTCGCCTCGTTTTCGGACCTATCTCAAAGGCATCATCCGCAATGTGATCCTGGAGTCGCTCGTGGATCGGGGGCACCAGCCAGTGTCCCTCGATCAATCGCCCGGCGATGTGCTCGAACCGCGCATCGACGAATCGATCGGTGGATCGTTGGACCGCCAATGGACGATCGAGTGTCTGGACACGGCAGCCGCGCAACTCTTGACGGAATCCATCGGGGCCACCACCAAGGGCAAACGCCGCATGTTCGACCTGATCTATCTGGAGACGGTGCAAGGACTTTCCCAGATTGACATTGCGCGGCAGCTGCAACTCGATCCGAGTACGGTCTCGGATCTGAAGCGAATTGCGCGAACGCGACTCGTAGGCATCCTCCGAGAGGTGACTGGTGTCGCGGAGCTGAATGAACTGCGTGACATCGTCGCCGGCTCGGCGGAAGCCTTGCGAGCGTCGTTCCAACGTGCTAGACAACAGCATCCAACGGCGTGACGGTCCAGGAGTCGAGCATGATCCAGCGAGGATGTGAAAGCGTCGGGATCGATCTTGGCACCACGTATTCCGCGTTGGCGTATATCGACTCGCAACGGACGCCGCGCATCGTACCGGACTCGTCGGGCCAGAGTGTCACTCCCAGCGTCATCTATTTCGACGACGCTGGAATCATCGTCGGCGACTTGGCTCTACAGCAGGCCAAGGTTTCCGCCGATCGAGTCGTGCAGTTCATCAAGGTCCGAATGGGAGACGAGTGGAAGTTTGAATTTCGAGGCCAGACCCACACGCCCGAAAGCTTGTCGGCGATCATTTTGAAGCATTTGATCAACGAGGCGGAACCTCAGATCGGACCGATCTCGCGAGCGGTCATTACGGTCCCCGCGTACTTCACCGAAAGACGGCGCAAGGCCACGCAGCAGGCGGGCGAGATCGCCGGGCTGCAAGTCACCGGCACACTCAACGAGCCGATGGCCGCAACCCTGGCCTATGGCCTGTTTCGCACGGAGACGGAGCAGAATGTCGTCGTGTATGATCTCGGTGGCGGCACATTCGATGTGACGGTGGTGCGAATCTCGCCAAACGAGATTCGCGAACTGGCAACTTGCGGCAATCGACAACTGGGAGGCCGCGACTGGGACGATGTGATCGCGGCCATGATCGCCGAAGACTTTCAGGCGGCCTACGGATTCGATCCGCGCGATGACGTGCAAGCCGTCCAGGACTTGGCGATCGAGTGCGAGCGGGCGAAGCGGAATCTTAGTCGCGTCGCCAAGGTTGCGGTTCGAATTCAAGCGGGAGGCCAGGGCCACGTCACCGAAATTACCAGTGCCGCCTTCGAGGAACGCACGGCCGATCTGCTGCAGACGACACGGCTGACCACGGAGATGGCCTTGGAGGATGCGGGCCTGACCTGGCGTGACATCTCACGCATCGTGCCCGTCGGAGGCTCGACGCTCATGCCGTCCGTTCGCCGCATGTTGACGCGAGTAAGCGGCATGACGCTGGATGTCGGCGTCAATCCCGTGATGGCTGTCTCGTTGGGTGCCGCGATCTACGCCCAAATTGTCGAGAGTGGACAGAATGTGAAAACCATCACGCTCGCTCACGACGAGCCCGAGAAAACCGTACCGGTGCTGACTCCGATCGAGAGCGTTCAACCCCCGCCGTTACCCAACTCCACCAAGCCGACTCGCAACAGATCTTGGCGCACGGATGAAGATGCTTCCGATGACAACAACAACGACGATAACAACAACGACAATAGCATTAGTTTGGACGGAGACACCGTCGAGCCGGACTACGAAGACGAACGCTATGACGAAATCAGTATCGGAATGGATCAGGAGGTCGAGCCGCTCTCCGGGCCGAGCCCGGTTGTCCGCTTCGTCACGGCACACGGTGTCGGCGTCAAGACACGTCGCGCGGCCGAGTGGAGGAATACCGTACTCATACCTCGCAACACGCCCGTGCCGGCTCGAGCTTCGAAGCGTTTCTTGACAATCGCGGAAGGTGATCGCGGTACGCATGTCAATATCGAGATCACGCAAGGAGACACCTCGGAAATCGAGTTTGCCGAGATTCTCGGGCAAGGCCGGATCGAGGGGTTCCAGGTGGATGAACCGCCCGGAAGGCCTGTCGAGGTGATCATGGAATTCGATGCCCTGGGCCGGTTGCACGTGCGGGCAATTTACGAGAACACCGGCCAGCAGTTGAAGTTGTCGCTGGACGTTTCCGGTTGTCTCCAACAGGAAGAAGTCGACAGATTTCGCCAAGAACTTCGGGGCGCGACCATTCTGAGCGTCTTCGATCCGGACGCTGCCCTAGCCGGGTTGGACGACGACGACGACGATGACGATGATCACTTTGATTCTTTTGAAACTTCATCCGGAGGATTGCTGCCGAACGATTGATCGTCATGGAAGTCGCGGCAACAATGATACTCCACATGCTGCCGACTAAGTTCGGGTTTTGCACTTTTTGGAGCGCGGCGATCCATCGCCGCTTTATTATTTTTCGACTCGGAGCCAATTATTCGCTATCCAATGTCATCGCCCGTGTGGGATCACTTACGTACATACATCGAAGCCGGCACCGAGCCGCTCGATCTTTATCAACTCGTCGGAGCCCGGTTACTTGATCCGCATCACGACACGCTCGTCCAGCGAAGCCGCGACGCCAGTCGCTTTCTGATAGGCTTTCAAAATCACCAGAATCCCGACTTCGTCCAGCGAGCGCGGCGATTGCAAATGCAAGTTGCTCGGGCCTCCGATACGTTTTCCGACGCACGGAAAGTCTGTGATTACGAAGCAAAGCTATGTGAGGATCTGCGACACCAGTATTCGGCCAACAACGGAAAAGATCCGGCTCGTTGGCAAGCTTTGGATCTGCAACGCTGGCTTGGTGTCACGTGCAACTTGCATCCCGCACGAATCGACTTTGCCCGGCGAGAGATGATCAGAGCGGCGGCGGCCGCCCTCCCCATAGCCACGGAGCAAGCGGCCCCGCAACATCAACGTCAGAGTTTTCGCTCGACGGCTTTCGCCGACATCGGAACGTCCGATTCGCCGGTCGAGGTCCAACCGGCATCGTCCAGATCGCGAGACGACACGGCAAGGCGTCACCGCGAAACACAAAAAATGGAGAAGAAGCCGATCGAGACCAAGGAGGACTCACCCGCGCGGCCGCCGGGATTTCAGCAGCAGCCAGCGCGTCGTGCTCGCCAGGTGAATCGACCGAGCCGTCTCGCAAACAATCCGAGCGAGATCATGTGGGTGATCGGTGCGGCTGTCGTCACAATCATACTTGTAATAGTCATTGCGGCCCTCGTTCTCATCCCCCGCATTGCAAACGGTGCAGGCTTATATGTCCCTCAGCCTTCCCACCTTGACGAAGCAAAGTCGCTCGACGCACTTCTCGACCGACGACTGTAAGAATACGGCCCTCTGCGCCGTAATACTAAGGCAACGCCAATTGCAACATTTGGAGTGCGGCGACTCGTCACCGCTTTAGCATTTTGTGCGAAGCACTTTGCGCTTCCGTTTGTGTTTGTCGTCACCACAACCAACGCCAAGGCAGCGAAGTCAGCCTGCTGAAAAAATTCCAAAGCGGCGACGAGTCGCCGCACTCCAAAAAAACGCCAGATGCGAGCTAGGCCGAGTTCAACTATTGCTCCCCGCGTACGAGGTAGTACAATGGGCTCCGGCACTTGAGAAACTGATTCGTCCGTGGAATCCATGTCGCCCCGAGGCGCATCGTCGAGTCATGTTGGTCGATCTCGAATCAATTTGAGGAGTACATTTCGTGCCGCAGCATGTACCGCCACCCAAACTGCAGTTACGATCTCGCGTGACTTGCCCCCACTGTTGGCAGCAATATCCGCCGGAGGAAGTGCTTTGGATTTCCGCCCACAGCGACTTACGCGGCGATCCGCTGCTGGGTGAAGACGAGCAGCAGCGTTTTCTGCCGTCGCGGTTCGATCCCGATGGCAAGGCGCTGGATGTGAAAGGCGTAGCCTGTAAGGATCTGGCGTGTCCGCACTGCCACCTTTCGGTCTCGTGGGCTTCGCTGCAAATGAACCCGCTGTTCATTTCGATCCTGGGCGCGCCAGGCTCGGGAAAGTCCTTCTTGCTGGCGTCCATGACTTGGCAGTTTCGCCAGACGCTCCGCGACAAATTCTGCCTGAGCTTTGGTGATGCCGACCCGCTCGCGAATCAAGTCCTCAGCGACTATGAAGAAGCATTGTTCCTCAATCCGAACGACGACGAACTCGTCACCTTGAAGAAGACGGAACTCGAAGGCGACCTGTACCAGTCGGTGCGGTTCGGCGATCGCGAGGTCTGGTATCCGCGGCCCTTTGTGTTCTCGACCCAGCCGCTGGACGGCCACCCCGACTTTGAAAAGCGGCGGCTGTTAGCACGGGCGCTCTGTCTGTATGACAACGCGGGCGAACATTTCCTGCCCGGCGGCGAAACTGCGCGCAGCCCCATGAAGCACTTGGCGTTGTCCGAGGTCTTGCTCTTCCTGTTCGATCCGACACAACATCCTAAGTTTCGTCAGGCGTGTAATGGCAGTTCGAATGATCCGCAAATGGGCAAGCACGGCTGGAGCCATCGGCAAGACCAGGTACTGATGGAAGTCGCCAGTCGAATTCGTAGTCATGCAGGCTGGCCACAGGACGCCAAGTACCCGCATCCGCTGATCGTCGTCGTGACCAAGTACGACGCTTGGTGTTCCGTCATCGGGGGTCAGCGCATCGACTTGGACTCAATCATTCGCCCGGTCAACTCCGCGATGTCGGCATTGGATATCCAATCGCTGCAATCCGTCTCGAAGAAGTTGCAAGATGTGTTGAAGAAATATGCTCCGGAGATCGTGACTGCTGCGGAAGGATTCTCCGACGATGTGCTGTATGTTCCCGTTAGTGCCTTGGGGTGCGGTCCCGAGATCGACTCCAACACGGGAGCCTTGGGCGTGCGGCCCAAGAACGTGAATCCGATGTGGGCGGAAGTCCCGTTGCTGTATGCATTGCACAAGTCCACGAAGCGGCTGGTGTACAGCGCCGTTCGTCGCTCGAAGCCGCCGGCGGGCAACCAGCACGCTGTGGCCAGTCCAGCGGAAGTCAACAAGTATCCGCCCAACACTCCGCTGCGGGAGACCGGTACGTGAGCCAAGAGATTATTTACACGTCCGCGCCGAAGGGCCTCAAGGCCGGCAGTCGCGGCTTTTGTACCGTGGTCAGCACCGCTGGCATGGCCAAGAACCTGGCCGAGCGTCTTGAGTCGCTAAGCGGCTATCGCCATCAGTTCATGCCGGGCGAAGACGGCGAAAACCCTGTGAACTATTCGCACTTGCGGTTCACGGTCGGCGGCACGCAGTATCACGTGCTGTCTCGCATTTGCGACGCCGGTTTGGACTACACCAAACGAACCAACAAGCTGGCGCATCACATCGCGCTCACCACAACCGAGACGACGAAGGCTCCGGGCGGGCCAGCCTGGGCGATATCTCAAAATGATTTCCTGGTCGAACAATGGGACGGCCGGGTCCAGACACTTCCTGAATCATATCGTACGTTGACAACGAAACCGTGCCCGATCGCCAAGTGCTCGACCTGGGCCTCGCTCGGGGTCGATGCCGGTTGGGCCGGGGTGCTGGCTGAAACGGCGGTGAAAAAGAGCTCGCCGATGACTGTGATCTTTCGCGGCGGCGTTGATACGCGGGCATTGGTCCGCGAAGCATTGGCGCTGGTGCCGCCGGACAAACGCTGGGACGTCACGTTCACCACCTACTTCACCAAACTGCCGGCCGGCGTGGACTGCATGTGGCGATTCGTTCCCGACGGCACGCCCGAAGCATTGGCCCTGCGGCGCAATCCCCACGCCAGCGTGATCGATCTGTGCAATCCGACGCTCGGCCCGGCCCCGGCCAGCGAATTGGCGGATCTCGCGCGGACAGGCGCAGTGGTGAAAGTAGCTGTGCCGGAACCGGCCGCTCCCACAGCGAAGTCCGGTCGCCGACAAGCCAGCGCTCCCGAGTTTTCGGCACCTCCGTCGAAAGCTGTCGCGCGAGACGCGCAGTGCGACCTGCGGCTGGAAGACGAAATCCATCTCGCGCCAGTATCTGTAACCTTACCACCTTTGCACACGGATCCTCGGTTTGCAGGCAACCGCCGATCAAAACTACTGAGTTTGTTCCTCGCGGCGGCATTGGGTGTCCTGATCGCCGTCGGCATGGTCGGTGCCTACCTTGCTGGGACGCAGTCCGTGGAAATCGCGAAAGAAGAACCTGCCGCTCACACGGCCTCGGTCGGCGAGCCAACAGATCCTCCGGAAGCACCTTTGCCATCGGAGGTCGGGCCAGAACCGGAAATGGAAGAGTACGATCCGCTCGACGCGCTGTCGGAAGAAGCGAAGCAGAGCATCGACTCGGCGGAACAGGATGTAGAACAGGCGCGAACCAACCAAGAAAAGGACCAGGCCGAGGCATCCCGTGCCGCTGCGGAAGGTCCCTCGCAGGAACTCGACGCGCACGACAAGCCGACCGAAGCACCCGTCGAACAACTTCACAAGCCGTTCGATCACATCCTGACACTCGAAAATCGGCTCAAGCTGCCCAAGGCACCGACTCCAAGTAAGATTGATGCGTCTCCCCCCAAATTCGAGGAGTTGGCGAAGCTGTACGTGGACACCCAGGCGGAATGCGACATTAAGCTCCGCGGCAACGAAGTCGACTCGCAGAGTGATCGTGATATCATCACGCAGCGCGCGGAGAAGGACGGCGTCGTGTCATGGACGATCCTCGCGAAGTTCAAAAGCTCGCTCAATGATCCAAAAGAGGTCGGCACGTTTCAATTGAACGACCAGTCGCTTCAGTTCCGTTGGGGAAAGGAGCCTGCAGTACCGCTGCAACTCTGTTTGCTGGACATCACAGTTCGCGGACAAACGCAGACTTGCTCGCTGATCCATCCCGAAGAAATGCCTGCGGTACAGATGGATTTTCGCGAACGCGTTCACCGTATCGACTTGAAACTACCGAACGAACTGCCGGTACGATTGGACGTATCGTTCGAGGGAGAGGGATTCGGTGACGTGCGCATCGAGAAAGGCCAGGGACTCAAACGGGGCGAGAAAGCGGTGATCCGCATCCCTAACCCCAATGGGATTGGACGGAAGCAGTTTATCGAGATCGAAACCACCTTCGAGATGAACAGCACTAATCGCGGACTTCAATTGGAAGCCTTTGGATACCCGCTATTCATCGACTTCGATTCGAGCTATGCGACGACTGCGACTAGCGAGGGAGAACCGACCGAGCCGAACCTCGCTGAAAAAAAGACGAATCTCTCGGATCGCGATCTAGGAGAGGCAAAGAGACTTTGCCGGGAAACGCTCGAAACGCTTCGAATTGCGAAACAACGCAACGACAAGGAAAAAGAAGATCTCAAACCGGTCAAACAGAAGCATGACGCGAAAGTCTTTGAACTAGAGCGTGCCAAGAGCAACGCTGCGGAAGCGGACGCGAAGAAAGGTATTCAGCAAGATATCGACAAAGAGAATAATAAATATCGAAAGATCGCCAACGGCGTGGAGCAGCGAGCGAAGTGGCTGAGCAAGTACGAAGAGCTGGTCAAGCAGAACGAGCAGTGGGCCAAAGACGTGGTTGACTTGCTGGACAAGGTTCACAAGGACGGTCGGATTCATTTTCGCGTGTACTTCGAAACGGAAGGCGTCGAACTCGATTTGGTGAAAAGTAAGTAAAGATAAGAAGAACACGACAATGGACAAACCTCGCCCCAAACCTCCCGGCTTTCGTCCACCGCCCGCCGGTGGCACCGGCCGCAAGCTGCCACCGCCACCACGCGGCAGTTCGCTGCCGGCCGCGGGCATGAGCATCGGGACGCGCATCGGATTGGGAGTCGCCATTGGACTCTTCTCGTCGATCGCGATTGTGATTGTCGGTGCCGTGGCGGTGAAAGTGATGAGTCGTGGCGGGCGCGATGTCGCGGAAGTGGATAGTACGGCCACGCCGCGCGCGGTGCTCGCGGAGCCGGTTCCCATCAACAACCGTCCGCCGATTCCGCACGCACCCCAACCGCAGCCCGAACCGGTCGCAACCGACTCGCCTCCCGTCCGCGAAACCCAGCCAGACGATTCCACCGATTCGCTTCCCAAAGAGAACGAGAATCCGCTGCGGAGCGAACCCGCTCCCGCTCCCGCTCCCGAACCTCCCCAGCAAGACATGCCGAAAGAAGAGGCACCCGTGCCGACTCCCGAGGAAGCTCGGCCACCCGCCGCACCCGCCAGCGAAGCCCCCGTTTTGCTCGGCGAGTTACAAGGTCTCACGCTCGCGTTGCCCAAGCCAGCCACGTTCGGCGCTGCCGGTCGTGTACACAAGTTGGTCGAACTTTCGGACGCGCTCAAATCGGTCGTCCGAGGTGAATCGGAGATCTCGCCCGCGCCCGAGGTATCCCTGAAGCTCTTGGGAGTGGACGTCGTGTTCGACGAGGACGACGCGGTCACGTTAGAGAGCTTGGAAGTCGAAAAAACGCCACGCGAGGGAGCGGGATGGGATGAACATCTTGTTGAGCGAGCCTGGGCGATCCGCTCGAATGCGGCAGCGATAGGTGGGCGGACGCCCGAACTGGGCCGCTTTACCATCCGCGATGGTTGGCTGGCGTTTGAGTGGGATCGCATCGGATCGAAAGCCCAAATGGCGGCGCTGCTACAGTATTGCCTGCTCGAGATTTCTGTCGGTGGCCGCGCGGACCAGCGCGAACGGGCTGTCTGCAAGCTGGGTGAGCCGGCGGTCGTCATGCCCGCCGCTGTCAATCTGCTCCAGCCGAATGAAAAGATCGAACTGTCGCTTGACAAGGACAAATTGCCTCCCGCGCACCAATTGCGGATGGACTTGGTGTTCGAGAAGTTCCCGCGTCACGAGCGCGAGGCCGAAGGTGACATTGAAGTCGATGAAGTGCTGACGACAAGTTTCTTCATCGAACCGCAGGCAGATGAAGATCAGCCCGCGCTGGAGATCGAAGCGCGGTTTGAATTTGAGGACCACCCGCTCGCCTCGTTCGAAGTGTTCGTCCATCCGGATCGACTGGTGGCCGGAATCGATAAATCGGATCGTACCCTGTTTCTTACGCGAGATACGGCGACCCTCAATCGCGAACACAAGAACCGCCTACGGTTCCTGGAACAACAGAAAAGGGCGTTGGAGCCGGAGGAACCGCAAGCGAAGGCGGCACTGCGAGCGGTGGAAAATGAGCTGCGCGCGACGCCGCTACAGAACCGTGCTCCGTTAGAGCAACAGCAACAGTTTCTCCAAGCGAGGATCGCCGCGATCGGCAATTCACTAGCAGAGATTGCCAGTGAATCGAAGCAAATCAAACTGGAAGAGGAATGGAGAACTCAAGTAACGAAGCTACTGTCGTCGCTGAAGACCGCCGGTCGAATCGGTTTGCATTTGTCGATCGAGATCGATGGCCAACGCGTGGTCATCGCGGCACCCAAGTCCGAGTGATTCCGAAGAGGTTCCGTCATGCTTAGCTATGAACAGATCGCTGATGACATTCGCACGGTGCTCACCGCGGAAATCGATCCGACGAAAGAGGTCATGCGAGAACTGGACGAACGGTATGCCCGGGCCATCGGCGAAGTGAACGAGCGGTTGCGCGAGTGCGGCGCACTGTTGGACAACGGCCTTCGAACCGAAGCCATTCACCGCTGTGAGGCGGAACCGAATCTGCTGAATGTCGTGGCCATCATTGACTTTCCCGAGTTCGACGTGTGGGCCGACTTCGCGAAGCAATTTGGTTGCCCCGGACCGCCGCGAATACTCACCGAAATCGCCGAGCAGTTGAACGACGCCTACAACGAAGAGGCGTCGTTGGGCGATTTGCTGCGGCAGCATCGGTTGCACGCTTTGCTGCGCAGCCCGTTACCGACGCGGTTGTCGATTCTCCGCACGCTGGCGCATCGCGATTCGGGCACGCCGATCTGGCAAGACGATATCCGCGCGTACGAGAAAGTGCGACATAATCAATTGCGTGGCGAGATTGAGGCCGCCTATGCCGGCGACGATTTGCCGGCGTTGGCGCTGTTGGAACAGGAAGTCCGCGCGCGAGACTGGATGCAGCCGCCCGCCAACGAAATCATCGACAAGGCAACCAAGTCCCACACCGCGGTGCGCGTTAAAGTAGCGCGGCGGCGGCTCGATCAACTGGTCGATGAATTAACCGGGGCACATTCCGGATTCGATGTCGCGCGCGGTCGCCTGCTCCGTTCGCGGTGGCACGCCCAGGCGGCAATTGCCTTGGACGGCGAGGATGACCCACTAGTCGAGCTGGTCGCCCCCGCGCTGGAATGGCTCGCGGAGCAGGATCGAAGCGAACAAGAAGAGGCAGACTATGCATCGACGCTGGCCGCAATCGATCAGGCGTTGGACGACTGGGTGCCGCGTCAAGATCTAGAGCGATTGTATTACAAGTTGCAGAGTATCGACCGCGAGATCTCGCCGCAATAGGGCAGCAGACTGTCGGAACGTTTAGAATCCGTGGATGACAACGCACGCCGCCGCAGACGGCAGAATGCGCTAGGCTC
>CAUJKL010000129.1 GCA_963204995.1 Planctomycetota bacterium
CATCTGTATCGGGTTTCAAAACTTCGCTCAAATGCGAGCTCAATCGCACGATCACGTCGCGGACGTCGTTGACCCGTTCTTTGAGATAGTTGTCACGCGTGCGCGAGAAGAGCGTCGTGTAATGCTCGAGAAGCTGATGGAGTGCTGCCGCCGCCGTGAGGCGATCGTCGACAATCCAACCCCGGACTTTGTGAGTAAAATCGGCGTCACGCAGAATGGCTTCGTGAACCGCAAAGATGGAGGCTTCTTCCCGCCCGACCTGGCTTTCGACTTTTGTCCGTAGCGCATTCAGATCGGCGGACGTGCGGTCACGTGCAGCTTCGTAGGCGGCCAATTCTGCCGTGACTTCGCTATCCTCTAGGCGTTTTGTATCCGGGTTCACGAAGATCTCGTGGATACAATAAGCCGTTCCGACGGCGACACCTGGCGATACGGCTATTCCTTTACGCATGGGAGAAATGTAACAAGCGGCAGTCCTGCTGACAAACCGACGTCCTCGATTCCCATCGATCGACGGAAACTCTGTGTTGACCGCCGGTTGTGGTCCTTTTGGCTCGAAACTATACTGGCAGGTTTGACAAATTCAGGGGGATACCTGCGGAAGATGCCGAGTACTGACTACGTAATGCGTTTTCGTTTGCTCGACGAGATCACCGATTTGAAACTCGGCTGCTCGATCGTCGCGACCAAGCTTCTGCGTCCCGACGAAGATTACCTAAAGGACCATTTCCCTAAGTTTCCGGTGATGCCTGGGGTGTTGATGCTGGAAGCGATGTTTCAGGCAAGTGCGTGGTTAGTCCGTGCAACCGACGCGTTTGACCACCCCATCGTGGTGATGAAAGAAGCACGAAGCATCAAATATGCGAGCTTTTTAGCGCCTAATCAGGTACTGACCGTCTCGGCGGAGATTTCGAAACAGGACGGCAAAACCACAGCGTTGAAGGTACAAGGGGTCGTCGATAAAGTTGTCGCGGTGTCGGGACGGCTTGTATTGGAGCGATTCAAGCTCGGCGACCGATACCCAAACGATGGCACTATCGACCCCTATGCACGAGACTGCGCAAAACTTGAGTTTGCCAGGCTTTGGAAGAACGAAATGCCTGGATTAACAGGCAAGCATTAGGCTGGCCAGTAGCGTGCTATGTTTGCAACAGGCTTACTATCAATCGATCGGAGAGACATCAAATGCCAACGAAAGAAGAAGTATTTGAAAAAGTTCAAGAAGCTCTGATGGACGCTCTTGGAGTGGACGACGACGAAGTCACGCCTTCGGCAACGATGGTCGGCGACCTCGGTGCCGAGTCGATTGACTTCCTCGATATCGTGTTTCGTCTCGAAAAGGCGTTCGAGATCGAGATCCCTCGCTCGGAGCTGTTTCCCGAAGACATCCTCACGAATGCTGACTACGTCAAGGATGGGAAAGTGACGCCGGAGGGTGTTGCGGAACTCAAGAAGCGGATGCCGTTCGCGGATCTCAGCAAGTTCGAGGCGAACCCAGTGGTTCAGGACTTCGGCAATCTGCTCACTGTCAACGATCTTTGCCGTTACATCGAAACCAAGGTCGGCGCGTAAGTCGAGTTCTGAATAGGATGTCACGCGACGAGAAAGCTTGTCATGCGCTGGTTTTGGATTGATCGGTTTGTTAAGTTCGAGAGCGGTCGGCGAGCCGTCGCAACCAAGAATGTCAGCTTGGTCGAGGAGCAAATGGATGGGTACGGCCCGTGGCTCCCGCTGATGCCCTCTTCGCTCATCATCGAAGGACTCGCCCAGACTGGCGGGTTGTTGGTCGGCGAACATAACGCGTTTCAGGAGCGAGTCGTTCTCGCCAAAATCGGTAAGGCAGTCTTCCATAGACCGGCTCTGGCGGGCGATACGTTAACGTACACCGTGATCGCGGAAAACATTCAGTCCGACGGTGCGATCTGCAAAGGGACGAGCCATATCGGCGAGCAACTTCATGCAGAAGTCGATCTCGTCTTCGCGCACTTGGACGATCGATTTCAGGGAGTTGAACAGTTCGACCCTGCGGACTTCTTGCGAATGCTACGATTGTTTCGGTTATATGAGGTTGGCCGCACTGAAGATGGTGAACCGTTAACGATTCCCGAACATCTCTTACGCGCAGAACGGGAAGAATACGCAGTGTCCGATTAGTATGCTAATAATAGCCGTGTTCAAGTCCATGAAAACTCAATCGGAGATCGCAGTAACATGAGACGACGTGTCGTCATAACCGGTATCGGTTCGATCAACCCGATGGGGAATGATGTGGAAACCGTATGGACCGGGTTGAAGGAAAGCCAGTCCGGGGTTGCTTATACAACCATCTTCGACGCCAGCCGTTTCCCCACGCGGATTTCCGCTGAAGTGAAGAACTGGAAGATCACGGATATCGGCGAAGACGCTGACGTCTGGAAGCACCGTGGAAGGCATTCGCTGTTCGCGGCCGGTGCTGGAAGGCAGGCGATCGACTCTTCTGGAATCCTAGATTCTGGAATCGATCCTGTTCGTCTGGGTGTCTATCTCGGCAGTGGCGAAGGGAGCCAGGACTTTATGGCCTTCACCACGATGCTGGCAGCGGCCTTGGAGCACGGTGATTTCGATATCGCGAAATTCACTAAAAAGGGCCTCGAAACTTTGAATCCGCACGTCGAGTTGGAGCAAGAGCCCAACATGCCAGCCGCTCACTTGGCCGGCATGTTCAATGCCCAGGGACCGAACTTGAATTGCTTGACGGCCTGTGCCGCTAGTAGCCAGGCCATCGGCGAGGCGACTGAAATTATTCGACGCGGAGATGCCGATGCGATGATTTCTGGTGGGACTCACAGCATGATTCATCCGTTCGGTGTGACCGGCTTCAACTTGCTGACGGCTCTTTCCACCAGCAACGACCATCCAACCAAGGCCTCGCGCCCGTTCGATCGGCTACGCGATGGCTTCGTCCTGGGCGAGGGTGCCGCGATGATCGTGCTGGAAGAACTGGAGCACGCCAAGCAACGCGGTGCCCATATCTACGGTGAGATTCTCGGCTACGGTTCGACCGCCGACGCCTATCGTATCACCGACATTCATCCAGAAGGACGAGGTGCCATTGGCTGTATGCGAATGGCGATCAAAGATGCTGGATTACAGCCGTCGGATATCGACTATGTCAACGCTCACGGAACCAGCACGACCGTCAACGACAAAGTCGAAACGAAGGCCTGTCGCGAGGTGTTCGGCGAACACGCGATGGCGACGCCCATATCGAGCACCAAGAGTATGATGGGGCACTTGATCGCCGCCGCAGGTGTGACCGAGTTAATCGTTTGCCTGATGGCAATCCGAGACAACGTATTGCCACCGACGATCAACTACGAGAACCCTGATCCAGCCTGCGACTTGGATTACATTCCCAACGTCGCCCGCGAAGCCAAGTGCGATGTTGCGTTAAACAATAGCTTCGGCTTCGGCGGTCAGAACATCACGCTGGTTGTCGGCCGTTTCCGAGATTAGTCGCAGAGAGTTCTAACAACGACAAATGCCGACTCGAACATCGAGTCGGCATTTGTCGTTTCGCTGTTTAGTTCCCGTCGCGATCAATATCCGATCGACGGTGGATTGTCCATCAAGAAGTCGCGAGGTGCTCGCGTCGTGTAGTACGGATAACCGTACGTCGCGGACGGGGGACCACTAGGACCAGCGTCTTGCATGTAGCCTGGTGGCAAGTGCCCGACTGGCGTAGGCCCAGGAGTACCAGCGTAGTTGCCGATCGGGCCACCGCCTCCTGCACCATGTCCATGTCCTTGTCCATGTCCATAACCGGCGAGCCCGACGCCGCCGTGGCCTCCATGAGTAGCACAACCGCTACCGCAACTTTGGCAACTGCTGCAACTGTTCTTCGCTAAATTGCGATGGTCGCAACCTGACGCAGCCAGCATGAATGCGGCTGCGAGTCCGAGCAATGCGAAACGCATGATGTGATTCCTCGACGTTAATGGCGTCCGGTGCGGGTTCCGGAACGTACATACGGCTGCACGATCGCGCAACCTAAGCCGCTAGTGCGAGTCGCACGGACAATTAGACTTGATGGCGACGGCCATGAGCACCTTGCTGGCGAAACCAAGCCACTGCGGTCCGAGACGCGCTCTAGAATCATCATCGGCGGCATAAACGGCAGAATTGAACAATTCACTACAACTCGCACGACTGCATTCGCCGCCGCACCCACTTTAGCTAACGTGATATGAAGTGAGGGGTGGCAATGTCCAACCGGCAGAGCCGCTGAACTACTTCTTTCCCGCCGCCACCTTCGCTTCTTCAGCCACGTGCTCCGCCGTGATGCCGAAGTGAGCGTAGAGTTCCTCGAACGGTGCCGATGCTCCGAAGCTGGACATGCCAACAAAGCGGCCTTCCGAGCCGATGTAGCGATCCCAGCCTTGCCGGATGCCGGCTTCCACCGCGACGCGAGCCGTGACACTCGGCGGCAGGACGCTGTCGCGGTAGGCTTGATCTTGCTCGTCAAACCATAACCAACAGGGCATGCTCACAACGCGGACCTTTACGCCGTCCGCAGTGAGCTTCGCGGCAGCTTCGAGGCAAATGGGGACTTCGCTGCCGGTTCCGATCAGAATCACATCCGGTGTCCCTTGGCAGTCTGACAACACGTAGCCACCCTGCGCAGTTCCCGAGGCGGCTCCGTGTTTCTCACGACACACTGTCGGCAGATTCTGTCGTGTCAACACCAGCGCGGCCGGACGATCGGAAACGGTGATCAGCTTGCGATAGGCTGCGGCCACTTCGTTGGCATCGCCGGGACGGATGACTTGCAGGCGAGGAATCGCTCGGCAGGCGGCAAGCTGCTCGACGGGTTGATGCGTCGGTCCATCTTCGCCCAGCCCGATGGAATCATGGGTAAGAATGTACAACACCGGCCGATGCATGATGCTGGCCAAACGCATTGGCGGTCGCATGTAATCCGTGAACACGAAGAACGTACCAGCGTAGGGCCGCAGCCCCGATAACGACAATCCGTTGCAAATCGACGCCATCGAATGTTCGCGAACGCCAAAGTGAAAATTACGACCGCCGTACACGTCTGCACTGAACGCGCCGAATTGCTCGCCCTTCATCATCGTGTTATTCGAAGGAGCCAAGTCGGCCGATCCGCCAACGAACCACGGGAAGTTCGCACCGATCGCGTTGAGCAATTGCCCCGATGAAACGCGGCTCGCCATACCCTTGGCGTCGGTCGCGAAGGTAGGAATGTCTTTATCCCAGCCGCTCGGCAGATCGCCGTTCCAGATGGTCTGCAACTGTGCTGCGAGTTCTGGATGAGCAGCCCCATATTTGGCGAACCGCTCGGACCACTCTTCGTATTGCTGAGCCCCGCGCTGCCCCAGTCCTGCGGCAAAGTGTGAACGAACTTCATCCGGAACAAGAAACTTTTCGTCCGGCCAGCCATAGACCGCCTTCGTCAACTTGATTTCGTCTTCACCCAGCGGCGAGCCGTGTGCTCCGTGCGTGTTCGCTTTGTTAGGCGAGCCATACGCGATGATGCTCCGGATGATGATCAGCGTCGGCTTGTCGGTGGTGGCTTTGAATTGTTCGATCGCCGCGTTCAACGCCTCGATGTCGTTGGCATCGGCAACTTTCACGACGTTCCAGCCAAAACCTTCGAACCGCTTGCCGACGTCTTCGGTAAACGCGAGTTCCGTATTGCCTTCGATCGTGATGTGATTGTCGTCATACAGCCAGCAGAGGTTCGCCAGCTTCAACGTCCCGGCGAGCGAAGCCGCTTCGTAGCCGATGCCTTCCATCAAATCGCCATCGCTGCACAACGCGTACACGTCATAGTCGAACAGGTCGAAGCCGGGTTGGTTATAGCGAGCAGCAAACCACTTCGCTGCCATTGCCATGCCGACGCTATTGCCGATGCCTTGCCCAAGCGGCCCGGTTGTCGTTTCGATCCCCGGAGCGTCGCCATATTCCGGATGGCCCGCACAGGGACTTCCCAGCTGCCGAAAGTTCTTGATGTTGTCGAGCGTGATACCTAACTCGCCGGTAGGCTTCTTGACGCCAGCCAGATGCAAGATCGAGTACAAAAGCATCGACACATGCCCACACGAGAGGACAAACCGGTCGCGGGCTGGCCACTCCGGGTGTTCCGGATCGTATCGGAGTGCATTGTTCCACAGGGCGTAGGTGACAGGAGCCAACGCCATCGCGGTGCCAGGATGCCCGCTGTTGGCCTTCTGAACGGCGTCCATCGACAGCGTGCGGATGGTGTTAACTGACAACTGCTCAATACTTACGGTCGATACAGACATGGCGTTACGCCTCGCGTTGGTTTCAAAGTGCAGTCGCTCCGAACGGCGACGGATTACGAAGTTCAGACTGGTTTAGAAGTTGCCGAGTTTACTCGTCAAACCGGCGGATCGTCAATGAGCGGAAGGCCCAGTCCATCAACACCTTGAAGATCACAACTGCCAACGCTGCCTGTCTTTGCAAAGGAATCTCGCCCGCATCTCGACCCTTGCCGAAGGACCGATTAGGCTAGGTGCAGTTCACAAAGAATAACGACACTTACGAGGTGTACGATGCGCTGGATTGCCGCTCTACTGGTTTTGCTCGCGGCAGGCGAGACGACGCTCGGTGACGACGCCCAAGCCGCGAAAGACGCCACGATTGTAGAGACGCTGCTGCGGCTAAAGACGGTCGACGTCAATTCGAACCCCAAGCTGAAAGACGCCGTGCTGCGGCATCTCGAATTGCATCAAGGGACTCCCAAGTACGTCGATCTTGTCGAAGCCCTCAACGTGCTCGGAGTCGAAGAAGAGCTTCTGCAACTGGCGCTCGCCGATCCTGCCAGCACGGCAGGCGTCCATGCAGGAACGCTGCTCCTCCAGCGAGACCAAGCCGAGTTGATTGCGGGAAAGATCAACGGCGATGACGAGGAGATCGCCATCAAAGCCGCGGGACTGCTGGGCTACGTTGGCAGCCAAGAAGCGATGGAGATTCTCAAGCCATTAGTGCTCGAAAACCAGCGGACGCGGCCAACCCGAGCGGCGGCCGCCACCGCCCTGGGGCACAGTCGGCTCGGTGAGAAATATCTTTTACGAGTGGTCGAAGAAGGAAAACTTCCAGCCGATTTGAACTTTACGGTCGCAAATGTGCTGTACGCATCGACGGACGCTACGATTCGCGCCGAAGTCGCAAAACACCTCACACTTCCCGCGACAGCCGGGAGCAAGCCGCTTCCTCCTGTCGCCGAGCTGGCGAAGCGATCGGGCGATCCCACGCGCGGCCAGGAGCTGTTCAAGACGACCGCTACTTGTATCAAGTGTCATAAGGTGCGCGGCGAGGGAAAGGAAGTCGGGCCGGACCTGTCGGAGATCGGCAGCAAGCTGCCCAAGGAAGCGATGTTCATCTCGATTCTCGATCCAAGTGCTGGGATCAGTCACAACTATGAAACCTATTCAGCCATACTGGACAGCGGGAACATTGTCACCGGTCTGAAAGTCAACGAGACCGACGACAGCGTTACGATTCGCTCCGCCGAGTCGATCGACAAAGTGATCGCGAAAACCGAGATCGAAGAGATCGTCAAGAGCAGCGTTTCACTGATGCCCGCGGAACTGCAGAAGACCATGTCCGAACAGGATCTGGTCGATGTAGTCGAGTACATTAGCACGCTCAAGAAATAAGTACGTCAGGCTTTCCGGCCTCGCAGGTCAGCCTGGAAAGGCTAACGCACGAGTAATAGTCATCAAGTTGTTGGAGTCCTGAAATGCTGCGTTGTGTTCCAATTGCGTTCATGTTGTTACATGCGGTCGGTGCGATTCTCGCTACATCAGACGCTCAGGCCGAGTCCTATTCGATCGCCGAGGAATTGCGAGAGCTTGATGTCGCGAATCTGATTCGCACAAGCGTGGGCGTGACACGGCGTGGGAGCGCGATCGAGGCTGTGATTGCCCCCGCAGATTTGGAGCTTCAGACCAAGAAGACTCGCATCTTGCTGGTGGCTGGCGCGGCTGGAGATCGAGAGTCGACAAGCGTGGCACTGAACTGTGTCAGATCAAAGGGGTCGTCAGATCAAAGGGGTCAAACCTCTTTGTTTTGATCAGGGCGCTGCGAATGAACTGCTGAGCGTTTGCCAGCCGTATGAACAGTTGTCTGCATATGCCGCCGTGCGCCAGCGCCGCTGGGAGGCGTACGTGGAGCAAACGCCAGACGCGGACGAGTTGGCAGCCATTCGACGAAGCGTGGAACGCAGCCTGCCTTTCGGTTGCGAGGCGTGGGTTGAGAAGTTAAGTAAGAATCTCGAGCTCGATCTGACGATCCGCCCGCGAGGCCGGCCGAAAAAGTCAACGACCGAGGCCAATAAATAGTTCTGACCTCTTTTTCGTCCTTGATAGATTGCAAAACTTCAGTTAACCGAAAGAATCCTCGACAACGTCCACGAGATGCCGGGGGTTTTTGTCGTTTAATCGGCGTGAGCGGAGTATCGAATTGCTAGAGACCAACGAATATAAGGAGACGACGAATTGGGTTCAAACATTCGTCGTCTCCCTATATTCGTTGGATTCTCCACAGAAACACGCTAATATCTGCCAGCGGAATACGACCTAGCCTTCGGTACTTGGTTAAACGATCATGGAGTGTGCCCGTTGCGTGCCGCTCGCATAAGTCACGCGATAACACTTGTCCGCTTCTTATCCATCCATGAAAACAAATCGCACGACTACTGGCTTGTTGCTGATTGTGGTGCTGGCGTGCCTAGGCGTGATGCTGTTGGTGATCCCGCCGAAGATTGCGGCCATCTTGAGCTCACTCCCACAGGGCAAATCTAAGGGGTCAGGACTCATTGATGTATCACTTGCACTCAACACAGAGTATCGCGGTAGGGATCGCCGTTACCGGCGGCCCCCCCGTACAGATCCGTACGTGAAGGATTACCTCATACGGCTCCTCCGTTAGGTCAAACGATCTCAACACTCGGCGTTGATACCTGTCGTGAGTGCCGTGCCATTCCAAGGGATGTTGGATCCAACACAGTGTTTGGAACATCGATGG